>JAUSJA010000029.1 GCA_030647905.1 Gemmatimonadaceae bacterium
CCAGCAGACTGCCAAGCCCTTTGACTGGAAATACACGCGGCAGGACCTTGCACGACTCCTCGCCAAGCTTGCGCTTCCCAATGCTCCGTTGGTTCGTTGTGCCTAAGATACGTCATCGAATTTCCGAACTAGACCACTAAGTCAGCCGCGTCAGCCTCAGATCCGGTGTCGATGAAACGAGTGATCTGGAAGTCCGCATGGAGTACAACCGGCCTGTGATGCCTGAAGGACTCTTGCGCAGCCATGACCTCTTCCTCCTCCGGCCTCTCTTCAGCGGAGAGCTGCGAGTAGTGGAGCCATGGGATCTTGGGTCGGCCTGACCCGAACCATCGGACCAGGCTATCCGCCTTCTGGTCCGCCAGAGGCGTGTGCGGCAGCACCAGCGCCGTATCGGGCCATTCATGCAGTACGACATCGAGCGGGTGCAAGGTCCTCACGTCCTGACCCCTCCAATCATGTCCAGGATGTCCAGAAACAAACACCGACGGAGGTTGGGACGCCTTCATTAGTGTGACGTGCCACGGATTGTCGAACATGCGATACCGAGCATCGCAGGCGTCCACTTCTATCTTCGTGTCGGTGCCGGACGGAGACCTAGACCAGTAATCGCGGTAAGTACTGAGCGACCTAATTCCGGGGAGAACTGACGCGATCCGAATCCTCATAGGTCCACTGCCCCAGACCGGGCGGAGAATCGCCTTGGGTGGCCAGATGAGCGCCCAGGACCCTTCGCCGTCATGCCTTAGGATGGCATCGACCAGCTTCCGGGCTTCCTCCCACCACTGCTCCGAACGGGTCAGTGCGGACCGCAGGATGAAGTCCCACTGGTCACCTTGGAGTGCCTGTCTTGAATCGATGAGCCCTCCTTCATCGAGGGTCATCTTGCCGCCAATGAGCACGATGGTGGGCCCAGCTGCGTGTTTAGCCATCAGAGCGCTCCAAGGCTGCCCGAAGTTCAGGATTCTCGGACGCGGCGAGCGCGAGACTCTCTGCGTCTGTGCCGGTCAGACCGTTCCTGTCGATGTAGAGCCGGGCGAGCCGGACGAGCGACGGTTCGGCGAACCGACCCTCGGTGTCGGACACCGCGCCACGTTCACCAACCGACTCAAGCGACTGAAATGTGCCTCGCTCGGCGCCCTCGTCTTCCCGAATCTTCACGGACGACGGCCGGCGGTCCGTCCCGATAACCATCGGCGGAGGAAGGAATGCCACCTCATCGGTAATCGTGCGGGCCATGCTGACGAGTGTGTGGTCCGCCGGAAGATAGACTCGGCCATGGTCATCAACATTCGCAGGATCGATCCTCACCACGCGTCCGACAATCTGCCGGAAACTCAACAAGGTCAGCCGGTTGGTCAGATGGACCACGACTCTCAATCTGCGAATGTCGATGCCCTCGGAAACCATGTTCACGGCCACGATCCACGGATCATGCGATCCCCCGAATTTCCTGATCGCGTTTGCTGGTTGCGGGTCGGCGGGATCAAACAGCTTCGAGCAAGCGACAACGGGCCGCCACCCGAGAATCTCTTCGTGCATGAACTCTGCGACCCGATCCGCGTGACTACAGTCAACGCAAACAACCAACCCAGCAGCGTCGAGATCTCCCCGACGCCGCAGGTCGAGTAGGTAGTCATTAGCGTCCGAGAGAAGTAGGTCGGCGATTGAACCCTGGCCCACGTATTCGAGCGCGGTTCTGAGTCGTCTCCGGTCCCCAACTTCGGTGAGCGAGTCATCGAAGCTGACCGTGTGAGTGGCCCCATCCTCGGTCCGGAAAGTCGTCGTGCCGGCTCCGTAGACGAACTGTATTGGACGGC
Organism: Gemmatimonadaceae bacterium; assembly: GCA_030647905.1. Taxonomy (NCBI): domain Bacteria; kingdom Pseudomonadati; phylum Gemmatimonadota; class Gemmatimonadia; order Gemmatimonadales; family Gemmatimonadaceae; species Gemmatimonadaceae bacterium. The sequence continues at coordinate 1,818 of JAUSJA010000029.1, forward strand.
ACGCTTGGTCCACCAGAGCGCGGTCGTAGCCATAGCGATAATGCGGTCTCGCTGCTCCTCCTTCGACGGGGACGAACGCAATCGCGTCTTGGTTGGTGCGAAATGGTGTGCCCGTAAGTGCCAAAATGCTCCGGGCCGAGCGTCTAAAAGCCTCCTGCGCGCTTCGACCCCAACCTGAGTCCACACCCACGTGGTGGATCTCGTCAAAGATCACAAGGGTGTTGTGCCCGGGATCGGTGGCATGAGCCAGGAACATGTCCGGTGCCGAGAACAGACTCTGGTAAGTCGCTACGACGCCTGCCCAGCGTTCCCCAATCGGCTGGACCGGCCCCCAGGCTCGCGGGCCAAGCAACGGTATTGTCGGGGAGGCACGATCTGCCTTCGATGCACTGGCCAGCCAACCATCCGCGATCCCGAGGCTCGGCACAAACACCAAGACACGGCTACACGAGTGGTCTTGGAGTAAGCGGTACGCGACCTCCAGCCCGAAGTGTGTCTTGCCAGCCCCAGGACATGCCTCGACCAGAATCGGCTCGGTTGCCAGGCGCGGTAGGATCTCCTTGAGTGCTTCGGCCTGCCAAAGCCGCAACACGCTCTCACCTGGCGCCAGCTTGTCCGGGTTGAACTGCTGCTGGACGACGGCCTGAGGCTCTGAACCTTTTCGAAGATTGCAGCTTCCGCAGAGAGCCTGGCAGTTCGACAAGGTCGTCGGGCCACCTTTGCTCCATGCAACGAGGTGATCTCCGTGCATGAGATCAATCGGGATAGAGCGCTGACAGAGCACGCATATGCGGCCTTGCCGTTCCCAAACCCGGCGCACCTCGGCTCGGGCAAAACTCCGTCGCTGATCTTGGTCGGTCACTTGGTCAACTCGCAGCGCAACGGTGTCTGCCCTCAGCGGGATCGGGGCAAGAAGTCGTAACCAGTGGTCGGCGCGAAATCTCGGACGTCATACGCCCAAGATGCGGCGAACGTCAGATACGCAGCAACTACACCAACACGAACGGCAGCCCCAGCGCGAAGAGCGCTGAGGCAAAGAGCCCAGCCTGTCGGGAGCGACGACAAGGGCACCGCATGCAGCTCGCCCGTCTCCGGATCGACGTAGAACCGGTCATTAGTAACGTGAGACATCCCGAGGAATCTGGCGACTACCCCGGTCGCAAATCAACGTGCAATGGATTCGCGCGAGCGATTCAGACCCCATCGATGCAACGACGACGTCCAGTCCGGCTCCGGCCGGCCCGTTACGTCCCACGCGATCTTCCGGCCCGTGCCGCAAGAGGTCTGCAGCGCGGACCGACCTACGGTACCCTACCTTACACGACGAAGCATGTGCGTGCGCAGGCCCGTCAGCACCAGCGTCGAGTTAGACGCTCTCAGCAAGGCCATGCAAACGGTCGAGCATGGGGTCCGTCCATCGCCGCATATCGTCCCCCCATGCGTCGGACAACGGCGGCACTGGATAGTTGGGATGTTGGTCAGCACGCGTGGGCGTCGGATAGCGTCCGATCCATGTGATGAAAGCGCTCAGCTCATCGACCGTCGCTCTGGCGCTCGTGACGTCCGCATCGGTGGCGAAGATCGGATTGCCGCCGCGATGAAAAACCTCAGTCTTTTCAGCGAGAGCGGACAAGCTGTGACCGGCTCCCTTGGAGACGCCAATTTGCATTAGTTCGGCGAACACAACGTTGCCCGCAGAGTCCGTCTTGGTCTTGAACTGTACCTCGGCCGGTCTGTCGCGAACAATCACGGCTTTGAACGCCGTCTCAAGCGCCAGCGCGTAAAGCATCTTGGCCGCAGACAAATGCGCCATTGCGCGCCTCCATGCTGCATCGGCCTCTACCGGATTGACACCCTGGAGTCGTGCCCAATGTGCTGCCTCGGTGCGGTATCCGGTCCACAGAAGATCAGCGGAGGCGCGAAGGTCAGCGCTCTTACGCAGCCACATCGCGTGATCGCGTGCAAGATCGAGGAGGGTTTGCGCGTTCATTTCACTGAAAGTTGTAGTGCGTCTAACGCCATCGGCATCAGCTGCGGCGCGGAGCGCCGTCAGACTGCATGCCGTTGTTAGTCTGCCCCACCTCATACACAGTTACACCAAAGTTTGTGTGAGCGGCCGGATATACCGTTGTGTAATAAGCGTCGTTTAGGGCCGGCGTCACGGCAAAACCGCCGTTTGATTTCTGTTGGCGCCCTGCTATCAAAACAAAAGCCCGAGAACCTGCACCACTTTCTCCGAGTAGCGTTCGCAGCTTCACACAGTCTGGTTTAACCGGAACCGGTCTACCCATTATTCTGGGATGATACTTCACCTCAAGAAGCAAAGCCCGACGGGCTGAGCGACGCTTCCGAAGGCGAAAGTCCACGCGCTTGTGGTCGCCTCTTCCCCGAATCGTTTTGTCGATGGCGACCTCGCACTCGACATGCCACGACCTGTTTCGGCACACTCGCACGATAGGATCGTAGAGCAGGTACTCCGAATACGCAGGCGAAAGCCCACATCGTGCTTGAAACGTGAGATAGCCGACCAGCGCGTCACTAATCGCCTGGAGAATCCCTTTCGGCCAGTCCTTTTGCATTCAGCGAGTCCTGTTGTATTGCCTGTCTAAGAGCTCGAGTTCAGTTAGAATAACTATTCGAGGCGCAGAATCACCGCATTCATGGGGTCCTTCGAGGCAGCCGGATCCGCGACCTCGACTTGCGGTAGGTACGGGCCGAAAATGGTCCTGATGAATTCCGGAACGGGCGCACCGGGGTCGGCCGCAATGCGGCGAGCGCGCACGGCTTTCGAGAGTCCGGGGTACTTGTTGCACATGTCCGCGTACAGAGCCTCTCCAAGTGAGGCCCGGAGTGTGGCCTCGTATCGGGGATTCAGTTCGACAACGGTGGCGCCGCGCTTGGCAAGCTGCCGTAACCCGTCATTGAACTCTTCCTCCTGAGCCTTCCCAGCCTTCAAGAAGTCGGACGAATCTGTATCGAATGCAACTGTGAGTCGAATACCGAACGACAGGACCACATCGCAGAATGCGGGCAGGTTGCGCTTGCCGCCCACCTCGACGATTGAGATGCCCTCGCGGTGCATCGCCACAGAGAGCCTGTTCGCGTACTCCGGAAGTGCGAGCTTTTCGGAGTCACCCTCCACCAGAATCAACGTGTTTTGCGAAGAAGAGCTCGTTGCGCTCTGGGTCGAATTCCTTTCGTAGCTTTTCTCTGAGCTCGGCCGTTCCCGCCAAGGTTGACCCACGCACCTGCGTGCGGGACGCTGCGTTTCGGCTTACGACGCGGATTTCTTCATACTCAGGAATAGCTACGAAGTACGGAGAGTGAGTTGAGTAGATGACTTGGTTGCTTTCTGCAACGTGCCGAAGCGTGCTGTAGAAGAGCCGGCAACGATGCGGATGCAAGTACATTTCCGGCTCTTCAACCAAGAACACGGCGCCGGCGCGCTTTAGAGATTCGTATGCCTGGAAAATCGCGACTACCAGTGCGTTTTGAGCACCGTCCCCCAGGTCAACTGCGTCCAACTCGTAGGGACCGTCCTTTACCATCAGCCGAATGGCCTTGAAGAAATCCATGGGATCTTGCAGCCCGAAATGCACACTGAAACGTTCAAGGTCGATTTCCGGGTCCCAGCCGAGATTCTCGACCGAGTGACGCTGCAGGAGGTTCTCCAAAAGAACGAACTCTGGTATGCGCAGCACTTGGACCGCCTCGAGCACCTTTTCAGCGAAGACTTCGGCAATGGTGCGCCCCGCATTTGGCGCAGCGGCCTTGCGCTTCTTGACAATCTCGTCAATGTCCTCGAACAGGCGGCGAAGGAGGCTGTACCGTGAGCTGGGCATCTGGGACTCGAGGCGGCGGTCGGCTGGAACGTAAATCACTGGTACCTGGGCCTTGAGCCCTGGTGGGATGTTCGTCAACGGCCTGAATTCAGGCGGCTGACCCTTCCTTGGCGCTTTCGCGAGAATTTGGACCGGCTTCCCCTTCGCGGTTAGCGGCGTCCCCTCTAGACGAAGGTCGCCCTTCTCAGCGTTCGCCGTATTGATCTTGTACCTCGTCAAGTCGAACCGCAGAACCGGAATCGGGACTGGGGCCACATTCTTGAACGCAACAAACGTCGGGGGAGGGTCAAATTCAACTTCAATAAGAACGTCCTTGTCGAGACTGCCATCGATGACGTCCTCAGGCGAAAAGTCGGTTACCCGATGCCATTCCTTTTCGAGTACCATCTTGATCGCGCGCAGGATGTTGGTCTTGCCGCTGCTGTTCTCCCCGATCAACGCGCAGCACTGTGTCGGGAAGAACTCTAGGTCTTCGATACTTCGGAAGTTCTGAATCTTGACCCGCCTAATCACAACAGAAGCTCCGTGTGAATTGGCTGCCACATAACGGATTGCGTTTCAGCTGCGAATTTTCGTACGCCATGCATCCCAGCGCATGGAGGTCGACGCGCGCGGGCGCTTGTCAGCACCAAGCCGGAGTTAAGCACCCTTTACGGCGACATTAGTCTTCAGGCTATATCCCCAGTGCGCGGTTGAGATGACATGTACTTCGCGACACTCGGGGCAGGCAAACTCGTAACCGATGGCGAGCTTTCGATCCTCCACCGGTACCGGCGCCTTACACGCCATGCAGTCAAACTCAGTCGCGATTAGATGAAGCATCACCCCACCGTCAGCCGAGAACTCGACGTAGTGCTCGGCCGCACACAACGGGTCGAGGCAAATGGCACGTTGAGTTGTGCGCGCGCCATCTTCGTTGCAGATAATCAGTGACTCGCACGCAGCACAATTGAACTCGATCGTTCGAGCAAGGCTTAAGTCTGACCGGGACGCTGCAACATGCTCGACTTCCTTGAGGATCTCCAGTAGATCGTCTCTCATCGACGATGCAGCGGCAGCGGTCGCAATCCCTTGCGCTGCCTTCCTCGGTGACGGCACGTGGAGAAAGCTCCCGAGCTTGTTGTAGGCCTTGCGCAGCCACGACACGTTGAATGAGCGATGCTCTCCCAAGTCGATCCACGGGCCTAGTGGAGTACCGTCCTCAGTCGTTCTGGCCATGCGCATCCGCTTGTTCTGCGTTGCCAGCGGCTCGAACTCCAGCAGCGCCCTCATGGCTTGTGGTGGCTGCCATTTGTCGAGGACAGCTGCGGGCAGACGGGGCGCATACAAGCGGAGCTTCTCATAAGCGATGACCTCCATCGCCATGCGCAGTTCGAGGGCAGCGTACGGAAGGTCGCTTTCCGCTCCGGAGGCGAGCAGCGTCGCCGCGCGCGAAGCGTGAGCGCGCTTATTCATAGGGAGTCCCTCGTGGTGTGCCTAACGAATGGCGTTGTGCTGCGGCGCTTCTAACAGATGCGGCCGCGGCCGCTTCCTTACATGCGCCGTCAGCACCAACGTTGGTTAGGCACTATTGCGCGAACGAACGCGACGGCGCTCGGTGCGGACCCGATCTGCAAGGTACATCTTCAGCAGACTCTGATATGGCACGTCGCGTTCGTTTGCGAGCAGCTTGAGCTCGGTCAGCAGTGTCTCCGGCAGACGCACGGAAATCGCGGTCGATGTCGGGCGCAGCTTCGGGAACGTCACGAAGCGCGCCTGCGACCAATCCACGTACTCCGTCGAGTCCGCCGTGGCCCAGAAGGTGCGCTCCTCGTCCTCGGTATTAAAGGTCGGAATCTTCTTTAGCGCGTGCTTTGGCTTGCTCATAATCTCGTCGCTCCTTGCGATTCATGTCCCGCGCAGCCAGCACTCGGATGTGGGTGCTCCGGATCGTGAACACCAGGTGCAGTCTCCGTCCCCCAAGCGTACAGCCTAGCGCTCGCCACCGTTCCTCAGCCTGCGAGTGTTTGACGTCGGCAGACACGAGGAGCGGCTCACCGAAGAACGCCTGCTCGCACTCGCCGGGTTCGACGTCGTGCCGCGTGCGCACCTTCGGTGCGTTCCCGGCGTCCCATTCGAAGCCCTCGCACTCGCCGAGCCTGCGATAAATGCCGTCGTTCACCACGGGAGTATATGCTGTGTATATACGCTTGTCAAGAGCGCACACCGATCGTCGGCAGTGTGCCTAGAAACGCCCTGCGCTTCTGCCGTGAGGCCTGGCGAGGCCGCTGCAATCCATGAATCAAACTACCAAGCGGCGGCGGCATCTCGTCCGGGCGAATGCGTTAGGCGGGCGACACAATGCCTTTCCTCCTTGCCGACTGAGGTTTTCATCGAGAAGATAGGCAAATGCTCAAGGACTGGGTCTTTGCCGTTATTGACCGATGATGGTCGCGTTGGATCGAATGTGACGGCGAGTTCCGGTTGGTAACGCAGGGAGTCGGACGACGCTAATCGAAAGAGGCCGTTTGGAGCGTGCGAGCTGAGGTTGGCCGATAAAGCCCTGCTGGTCATCACATACAACGGACACCACTTTGGCCCCCAACATAGAGCGCATCACCGGCGTACTCTCCCCCGTCGTCACCCCATTCAAGGCCGATCTCTCCCCGGACCCGGAGCGATTCGTGAGGCAGTGCCGCTGGCTGCTCTCCCATAATGTTGGACTGGCGGTATTCGGGACTAATTCCGAAGCGAATTCGCTGGCCGTCGACGAGAAGATCGAGCTCCTTGACCAGCTGGTGAGCGATGGCGTGAACCCGGCTCGGATGATGCCGGGCACCGGCTGCTGCGCGCTGACAGATTCGGTGCGGCTCACGGCACATGCGGTGAAGCTCGGCTGCGGAGGCGTGCTGATGCTGCCGCCCTTCTATTACAAGGGTGTGAGCGACGAAGGGCTCTTCAGGAACTTCGCCGAGGTTATCGAGCGCGTGGGGGACAGCCGGTTGCGGATCTATCTCTACAATATCCCGCCGGTCTCACAAGTGGCGATAACAGTTCCTTTGATAGAGCGGCTGCTCAGAGCGTATCCCGGCATCGTGGCGGGCGCCAAGGATTCCTCGGGCGACTGGAGTAACACGAAGGCGTATATCGACAACTTCGCGCAGCAGGGCTTCGACGTCTTTCCGGGAAGCGAGACGTTCCTGCTCCAGGGCATGCGCTACGGCGGCGCGGGGTGCATCAGCGCTACGGCCAATGTGAATCCGGGGGCTATCGCGCGGCTCTTTGCCACGTGGAAGGCGGCGGATGCAGACGCGCAGCAGCAGCGGCTCAACGAGGTTCGCGGCATCTTCGCAAGGTATCCGATGATACCCGCGCTCAAGGCCGCGATCGCGCATTACAGCGGAGATGCGTCGTGGACGACTGTGCGGCCGCCACTCGTGGAACTGACGAGCGAGCAGAAGACTTCACTTGTCAGCGAACTCGATGGTGTTGGCTTCACGATGCCGGGACTCGAGCGATCAACCGCGGCCGCGTAAGAGACTCAGACATCAGTCGCGGGAAGCTGGCGGCAAGGTTGCGGGGCGCTTGACTCCGCAACGGTAGCCTCAGGCTGCGCAGTGATTTGCATGCATGAGTCAGTACCTCGGCGTATGTCGGTGCATCAAAGTCACTGTCCACCCCAGCCGCAATCGCCAAGACGAGGCGCACGAAGGTCAAGAACCTCGCGAACAACGACGACCGTGGTAGGGTGTCGGACTCCTCCCTGAGCTGCAACGCGCGGCGCGTGATCTTCGGCCTAAACTACCTGATGGGCCGCGCGTTGCCAGCTCCATGCGCCGGTCAGGCGTCACGCCGACCCTGGCGCTTGTGAGCGGGCGCGATCAACGGCTTCTCGCACGACCCGGATGGACGGGAGGATGCCAAGTAACGCGATCGCACCCGCTGACAGCACTTCATGTCCTTCCACCAGCACAGTGAATTCCCCGTAGTGCCCTGACGCGAGCTCAACGGTAAGGGATGGATCCTCGCGAAGCGCAGCTGCCACACGGGCAGCTTGGATCGCGGACAGTCAGTAGGTGCAGCGGCGAATGGTAACCTGCATGCGTGCCCTCCTGTCGCTCAAGGTCGTGTGACGCATAACGCTTTAAGCTAAGAAACTATGTAGGCCTGGTGGCGAATCAGCGCACGAGCCGCCACCGTAGACACTTCACAGTAGCTCTACGGTCGCATGCTCGGACATTGGGGCCTCGACGCACGACGTCTGGATAAGATGGAATAGTCCGCCTAACGGCCTGCGCTTCAGCTGCGGGGTGTACGGCGGGCGCGGCTACCCTTCGGGCTTGGTGAAGGGCCGCGCCCGCCGTGCTTACGCCCCGTCAGTTGCAAGCGCGGGTTATGCTGCCCAGCTGCCGCCTGCTCTTGGCGCACTTGCTCCGCCAGGTAGACCTTGAGCAACGATTGGTACGGAACATCGCGCTCGTTGGCCAACGTTTTGAGGTCGGCCAGCAACGGGGCCGGAAGCCGAAGGGAGATCGTTTCGGTCGAGGGGCGAAGGTTGGGAAACACGGCGCGCTTCGCCTTGGACCAGTCGACGTAGTCCACGGTATCGTGCGTTGCCCAGAACTGGCGCTCCTCTGCCTCGGTCTGGAACTGCGGAATGGACTTAAGGCGCTTCTTGGGCATTCTCTTGCTCCGCGTAAAGCCGGCGTTCTCGTCGGCTCATCTCTCGAGCCATGATGGGCCGGACCAACGTCGCGGGGACATGGCCTACGCGGCCGCGAGCTTCCGAACTCGCAACCGCTTCCGCGATTGCTCCGCATGCCAGAGATCGTATTGCATCTGTTGATGCAACCAGCTCTCGGCCGTCGTGTTGAACGCGATCGATAGGCGAACTGCCATTTCGGGGCTGATGCCAGCCCGTCCGTTCAGGATGGCGGACAACGTGTTCCGGCTCACGTCCAAAGACGCGGCAGCGTCGGTGACGCTGAGATTCAAGGGCACGAGGCAGAGCTCACGAAGGATCTCTCCCGGGTGCGGCGGGTTGTGCATGCGAACAGTCTTCATCAGTGATAGTCCTCGTAGTTCACGTTCGAGACATCCGGCCCGACCAATCGAAAGGTCACGCGCCAGTTGCCACTGACCTGCACGGCCCAGGTGCCTTGGCGGTCTCCCTTGAGGGGGTGAAGATTGAGACCCGGAAGTCCCATGTCCCGAGGCTCCGTCGCCACGCCGAGCCGACCGAGAATCAGCCGGAGGCGTTTGGCGTGTTTGCTCTGGATCCCCGCGGTGGTTCCTCGAGTGAAGAAACGCTCCAGGCCTTTGTGCCTGAACCCGACAATCGCCATTCAGCAGTGTAACGTGTAACGTGGCAGATGGCAACTGAGGGTGGTCTGGCCCAAACCAAGTTCTCACACCGATGGTCGTTGGTTGGCATAACTCTCTATTCACCTGCGCAGGATACTACCCCTGATTCTGCCAACGCAGCAAGACTCGTCGCAATATCTGTTATTCACCGCCCACCCGGTCCGCCGGACTCCGGACGCCCAACCCCCCGCGGTTCAGTGGGATGCCGCGTGCCGTGGTTCTAGCCGTCGAACTCCACCAAGACTGTCCCCTTTTCGACCGCCTTCCCGGGAGCGACGTGGACGGCCTTGACGATTCCCGACGCGGACGATCGAAGCTCATTTTCCATTTTCATCGCCTCCATGACCACGAGGCCCTGACCTGCCTGAACGAGGTCCCCTACCTCGACGCTCACGCGGACGATCAGACCCGGCATGGGAGCCACAACGGGAGCGGGACCGGCAGGACCCGCGGAAGCGGCGGTGATGTCGCGAATGGCCCGCGTCCTCTCGTCAACGGCCTCCCCCCCGAATCGGTATCCGTCCACCCACAGCGTATACGATCCGCGAGCCGTGCCCCTTCGCTCGATGACCCGGTGGACTTCGTCCCCGATGGTCACCAGGCGCACCGGTGTTCCGGCAACATCCTCGACATGGGCGGCGATGGTCTCGCCGCCGAGCGTCACATCCCCGCCGTCAATCACTACCTCGGTCCGCGTCCCGTTCAGATCGACGATGTATCTCATGTCGCCTCGGGCACCAGCTCGCAGACCGTCTCGACGTGAGCCGTCTGCGGGAACATGTCGAAAGGCGCGACCGAAGCGACCCGGTAGCCGGGCATCCGTGCCACGTCTCGCGCCAGGGTGGCGGCGTTGCAGCTCACGTAGACGACTACGCGCGGCTTGACCAGGGCCGACTCGAGCAACTCGGTCACACGCCCGTCGGCACCCGCGCGCGGCGGATTCAGGATCACCGCGTCAGCCGGCAGCGCGGCGGGTAGCGCTTCCTCGACCCGCGCCCGCAGTGACACGGACCCTTCCGGAAGACGCAGCGCACACCACCTCGCGGCATCGCTGTCGAGCTCGATCGCGGTCACCTTCGCCCCTCGCTTCGCGAAAGCGATAGCCGTGTCGCCGGCTCCGGAGTAGGCATCAACCACCGTCTTAGGTGCATGCGCCCAAGTGATTGTCATAACGTGACTTCGAAGCTCGGAAGCAACCTTTTGGTTTACCTGCGCAAATGAGGCTACCGGGGGTTGCAGCGACCGCGGCGGACGCCGGTCACCGATAATCCGGCGGGCACCTTCGTCATTCTCCCACCACACCGCGGCAAGAGATTTCACCGCTCCGAAAAACGCTTCCGCGTTTCCCCATCGAATGCCCCCGGTCACGATGAACGCGGGCCCGTCGCCAGTCATTCGCACGCTTCCACGAAGGCTCTCCACGGGCGGGAAGAACTGCGAGGCGGCGAGAATCTCCCTCCAGGTCGTGACCACACCCCGGTTGGTGATCGGGCAATCGCGGAGAGCGAACACCTTCGCCGGATCGTCGTAGGCATGCAGCCCTGCTATCCATTCACCGCTCGGCTGTCTCTGCATCGTCAGAGTCAGCCTCGACCGGTAGCGCCATTCATCCGGGCTCGATCGGACCTCCTGGACTTCGACCTTTCGCCTGCCGATCCGCTCCATCGCGTCGCGGATGATCCGCTGCTTTGCGCGAAGCTGGGACTGATACGACATGTGCTGGATCTGGCAGCCCCCGCAGCGGTCGCGCGTGTAGTGCGGGCACTCCGGCTCGATTCTCTCCTCCGACGGACGCGCGATGGTCCGGAGCGTCCCGCGCGCAAACGAGCCCTTGCCGCTGATACGCGCGGTGACCAACTCGCCGGGCGCGGTGCGCGGAACGAACACCACCAGGCCATTGCTCCGCCCCACACCGTCGCCGCCGGCGGCGATCGAATCGATCTCCAGAGAAATCATCTGAGCCATCAGCGAAGCCCTTCGAGGCGCGCCGCGTGCTCCCACGGCGACACGGAAATACGACCAGGCGATGACTCCGGGGCCGCACCAGTGCCGTTGCGCACCGCTCCCCGGTTGCGATCGCGATCGGCAAAGAGGGCCGCCGCGATCGCCGCCGCGCGAGCCGCATGCGCTGGGGGGGCGATCGCGGTCAGGCTCGCGAGCCGGCGCTCGAGCCACTGGACCTCGATCTCGCCGCGCCGGAACTCGTCGTCCTCCATCAGGCGCAGGTGGAAATCGCGCGATGTCTCCACGCCCTCTATCGTCAGCTCGAGCAGCGCCCGGTGCATTCTCTCGATCGCCAGCGCACGCGTCGGCGCCCACACGATCAACTTCGCCAGCATCGGATCGTAATGAAGCCCTACCTCGCTCCCCATCTCGATGCCGCCGTCCCATCGCACACCAGGCCCGCTCGGCAGGTGCAGGTAACTAATGCGCCCGGTGGACGGAAGAAAGCCGTTGGCGGTGTCCTCGCTCGTGATCCGGCATTCGATCGCAGACCCGCGAGGCACGATGTCCTGCTGTTTGAACGGCAGCCGCTCGCCCGACGCGATGCGGAGCTGCCACTCGACGAGATCGATGCCGGTCACGAGCTCGGTCACAGGGTGCTCGACCTGCAGCCGCGTGTTCATCTCGAGGAAATAGAAGCGCCCGTCGCCATCCAGGAGAAACTCGCACGTACCCGCATTCACGTATCCCGCAGCCCGCACCGCGCGCACCGCGGTCTCTCCCATCGCGCGCCGAAGCTCGGGCGACACGGCGACGCTCGGTGCCTCCTCCAGCATCTTCTGATGCCGGCGCTGCACCGAACACTCCCGCTCGCCGAGCGAGAGGACGTTACCGTGCATGTCGGCAAGCACCTGGATTTCGACATGGCGCGGGCCCTCGATGAACTTCTCGACGTAAACCGCGTCATCGCCGAAAGCGTTCTTCGCCTCGCGGCGGGCCGCCTCGAGCGAAGACACGAGCTCCGACTCAGCGCGCACGACGCGCATCCCCTTCCCGCCTCCACCTGCCGCCGCTTTCAATAGAATGGGGTATCCGTACTCCTCGGCGACAGCGCGAGCAGCATCGGCATCCACGAGGGCCTCCGTCGTTCCGGGCACGACCGGAACTCCATTCTGCACCGCCAGCGTCCGCGCGGCGGTCTTGCTCCCCATCGCCGCGATCGCCTCGGCAGGCGGCCCAACCCAGATGAGCCCCGCATCCATCACTGCGCGCGCGAACCATTCGCGCTCGGAAAGGAATCCGTAGCCGGGATGAATCGCGTCGGCGCCGAAACGCTTCGCCGTAGCGATTATCGCGTCGCCGAGGAGATAGCTCTGGCTCGAAGGAGGAGGGCCGATGTTCACCGCCTCATCGGCCTCGCGCACGTGCGGCGAATGCGCGTCGGCATCGCTGTAGACGGCGACGCTCCGTATCCCCAGCTCGCGGCACGCCCGGATGATGCGGAGCGCAATCTCTCCGCGATTGGCGATCAGCAGCTTACCGATCATCGTCTGCCCGCAACTTCGTGCACACGATCAGAGCGGAATGTTGCCGTGTTTCTTCGGCGGGTTCCGATCGCGCTTGCCCTTGAGCGTATCCAGTGCGTCGATCAGCCGCGGCCGCGTGTCGCGAGGGTCAATGATATCGTCGAGGTAACCGCGGCCCGCCGCGATGTATGGATGCGCGAATTTCGCGCGGTACTCCTCGATCTTCTCGTCGGTCGCCTTCACCGCATCGCCACTCTCCGCGATCTCCTTCCGGAACAGTATCTCCACCGCTCCCTTCGGACCCATGACGGCAATCTCGGCCGTTGGCCATGCGACGTTGAAGTCACCCCTGATGTGCTTGGAGCTCATTACGTCATACGCCCCGCCGTACGCCTTGCGCGTGATCACGGTGAGCTTCGGCACCGTGGCCTCGCAATAGGCGTAGAGCAGCTTCGCGCCGTGCTTGATGATTCCGCCATGCTCCTGCGTCACTCCCGGGAGGAAGCCGGGCACATCCTCAAACGTCACGACGGGAATATTGAAGGCGTCGCAGAACCGTATGAAACGCGCGGCCTTCACCGATGCGTTGATGTCGAGCACGCCCGCGAGAACCGCCGGCTGATTGGCGACGATCCCCACGCTCGTCCCACCGAGATGGGCAAAGCCGCAGATGATGTTGGCAGCGTACTCCGGCTGAACCTCGTAGAACGTTCCGTCATCGATTACGCGGCGGATGACGTCGTGCATGTCGTACGGCTTGTTCGGATTGTCCGGCACGACGTCGAGGAGCGCTTCATCGCGCCGGTCGCGCGGATCGGACGAAGTGCCCCGCGGCGGATCGTCCACATTGTTCGAAGGGATGTAGTGAAAGAGATCGCGGATTGCCTGGATGCACGCGGGCTCGGAATCGTGCGCGAAATGTGCGACGCCCGACACCACCGAATGCGTGGTCGCGCCGCCCAGCTTCTCCATCGTCACATCTTCGTGCGTCACCGTTTTCACGACGTTCGGCCCCGTGACGAACATGTACGAGCTGCCGCGCACCATGTACGTGAAGTCAGTGATCGCCGGTGAATACACGGCTCCCCCTGCACATGGACCGAGAATGGCCGATATCTGGGGGACGACCCCCGACGCGAGAGTGTTCCGGAGAAATATCTCCGCGTAGCCGCCCAGGGAGACGACCCCTTCCTGAATGCGCGCCCCGCCGGAATCGTTGAGTCCAATCACCGGGGCGCCGTTCCGGATCGCAAGATCCATGATCTTGCAGATCTTCTCCGCGAACGCCTCGGACAGCGATCCGCCAAAGACCGTGAAGTCCTGGGAGAAGACGTAAACCAGACGGCCGTCAATTCTGCCGTGACCGGTGATCACCCCATCGCCGTAATAGCGCTCGTTCTCCAGACCGAAATCGTGCGAGCGGTGAACGACGAACCGGTCGAGCTCCGTGAAGCTTCCTTCATCGAGCAGGAGGTCGAGCCGCTCGCGCGCCGACAGCTTGCCCTTGGCGTGCTGCGCCTTGACGCGCTTCTCTCCTCCCCCCTGCTCCGCCTCGGCGCGCCGGCGCTCCAGCAGATCGAGTTTCTCCCGCATGGTCATAGGGGCGAAAAGCTAACGCCGCGTGGTGGGGTCATCTACCCTGCGCGGCAGATGAAGAAGCTCGCGGCGCTCATCGCCAGGGACTGACTACAGGCCCGGGCATTGCGGAACAAGCCGCACAGCGGGGGTAGGAATGCCCGGGCCATATTGCTCCCGGCCCCGCAGACAGTACATTCGGCATCCTGATGACTGCCCCGGTGACATCGGCGATCTGGCATGGGAACTACGACGAGGGCGTGCCGGACACGCTCGAGCCGTACCCCGATCGTACGCTGCTCGACTATCTGCGCGATACGGTCTCGGCGTGGCCTCACCGCACCGCGCTCCTGTTCAAGGGAGCGAAGATCACCTACGCCGAGCTGGAGAAATGGAGCGACAGGTTCGCCCGCGGACTTGCGTCGCTCGGGGTCGAACGGGGCGACAGGGTCGCAATCTGCCTTCCCAATTGCCCGCAGTTCATGATCGCCGAGCTCGGGGTATGGAAGGCCGGGGCCATCGCGTGTCCGGTGAATCCGATGTACACCGACCGCGAGCTCGAGGACGCGCTGAACGCCTCCGGTTCCACCACCGCCGTCGTCCTGAATCGCTTCCATGCGAAAATGAAGTCCGTCCAGCCGCGAACGCAGGTGCGGCGCGTGATTGCGACCGGGATAAAGGACTACCTGCCTCTCCACACGCGCATCGCTTACACGTTCCTTCGGGAGAAGAAGGACGGAGACCGCATCTCCCTGGGTTCGGGCGACGTCCGGTTCAGGCAGTTGATTCTTCGCCACAGCGTTGAGCCGCGTCTCGGGCCACCGCCGAAGCCGGAAGATCACTCGGTGATTCTCATGAGCGGGGGAACCACCGGCACGCCCAAGGGAGTTGTCGGAACGCACCGGGGAATGGTGATGGCGGGTCTTCAGCTTCGCGCATGGCTCAAGCCCGCGATGCATGAGTGGACGGACACGATCATGGTGCCGCTGCCTCTCTTTCACACTTACGCGAATACGGGCGTGCAGAGTCTCGCCTTCATCAATCACAACCCTCTCTCGCTCACTCCCAATCCGCGCGAGCTGCGCGACGTGCTTCAGGAGATCAACGACGTGCGGCCGGCATTCATCTGCGCCGTGCCGACGCTGCTCAACGCTCTGCTCAGCCATTCGATGACGCGAAGCGGCAAGGTTGACTGGAAGAGCGTCAAGCTCTGCTTCTCCGGCGCGGCCGCGCTCATGGCCGACACCAAGCAGCGGTTCGAGGAGCTCACCGGCGGGGTGATCGTCGAGGGCTATTCCCTGACCGAAGCCCAGATGGCTGTCGTCGCCAACCCCGTTCTCGGGCCGAAGAAGACGGGCTCCGTCGGGATGCCGCTGCCCGACGTGGAAGTGATCATAGTGGACTCCGACGATGGCAACGTTCGGCTGCCGCGCGGCGAGTTCGGCGAGATCGTGATGCGAGCGCCGCAGCTGATGGAGGGCTACTGGGGTCGCCCCGACGAAACCCGCGAGATGATCCGCCACTCCGAGTCGGGTGAGCGCCTCCTTTTCACAGGCGATCTCGGCTACGTGGACTCTGACGGATACCTGTTCATCGTTGACCGGAAGAAGGACCTCATCAAGACGAGCGGATACCAGGTCTGGCCGCGCGAGATCGAGGAAGTGATTTCATCGCACCCCGCAGTGCACGAGGTGGGAGTGGCGGGCCTGCCCGACAAGATGCGCGGCGAAAAAGCGAAGGCGTGGATCGTGCTCCACACCGACGCGACCGCGACCGAGGCGGAGATCAGGATTTGGTGCCGCGAGCGGCTGGCGGCGTACAAGGTGCCGGCGAAATACGAATTCGTCCGCGAGTTGCCCAAGACGCAGGTCGGAAAGGTTCTGCGCCGCGTTCTTCGCGATCAGGAAAGCGCGCGCTCGGAGGCGACACCCGCCAGGGAAGAGTAGCTTTGGCGGTGTATGGGAACTTTTCGACTGCTCGTCACCGACCAGATCGACCGCGATGGAGTCGATCTGCTCCGCGCCGAGAAGTCGTTCGTCGTGGACGAGATTCCGACCACGCCGGCCTCGGAGCTGCTGGAGCGTATCGGCGAGTATGATGCATTCGTCGGACGCAGCGCCACCCGCCTTCCCGCGGAGCTGCTGAAACGGGGCACGCGGCTCCGCGTCATCGGACGCGCCGGCGTAGGAACCGACAACATAGATATCCCCGCGGCGACGGCGCTGGGGATCGCCGTGATCAACGCGCCCGCCGGCAACACCGTCGCCGTCGCCGAGCTTTTCTTCGGCGCGCTGATCGGGCTCGTGCGCCATCTGCCGCGAGCCGCGGAATCCATGCGGCAGGGAAAATGGGACCGCAGCCAGCTGCTCGGGACCGAGCTCCGCGGACGCACCCTCGGCATCGTCGGCCTGGGACGCATAGGAGGCGAGGTCGCGACGCGGGGTCGCGCGTTCGCGATGGGCCTCATGTCATTCGATCCATACGTCACCGACGAGCGCTTCGATCTGCTTCGCGTAACGCGCGCGAAATCGCTCGATGATCTGTTGCGTTCGTGCGACGTGATCACGGTCCACACGCCGCTCACTCCCGAGACTTCGGGAATGATCGGCGACCGCGAGCTTCGCCTGCTTCGGCCCGGCGCGATCGTCGCGAATCTCGCGCGCGGCGGTATCATTGACGAAGCGGCGCTCGCATCAGCGGTCGACGATGGACGACTCGCCGGTGCGATACTCGACGTGTACAGGCACGAGCCGCTTGCCGCGGGCAGTCCTCTCCGGACTCTGAGCAACGTCCTGCTGACGCCTCACCTCGGCGCGTCCACCGCGGAGGGGCAGCGCAACGTCGCCGTTGACGTGTGCGCCGCGGTGCGGGATGCCCTGCTCGATGGAGAGCTCTCTCGCGCGATCAACGTCGTCGGCGGTCTCGACGGGCGCTGGGACGAAATCAGGCCGGCGCTCGTGCTCGTGCGTCGAATGGCTTCCATCGCGCGAGCCATTCTCGCCGACCGGGGGGCGCGCGCGGTGGACGCGATCTCGCTGAGGGTCGGACGCGGTTTCGCCGAAGCTGGCAATCTTCTCGTGGCAAGCGCCGCGGCGGGAGCACTCGACTCGATCATAGACGGAGTGCGGCTCAATCTTGTGAACTCGCGCGCCCTGGCGGAGGCCCGCGGGATCGAGCTCTCCGTGACGACCGCACTGGCCCACGAGCCCGACAACGGCGCGCAGGTCACGCTTCGGAGCGGAGCCGAGGAAATGCTCGTCGCCGGAATCGCTCCCGCCGGATTGGGGCCGCGCGTCACGCGCATTGACGGCTTCAGCGTGGACGTCACGCCGCGCCGCACTCTGCTCGTGCTCACCAACGCCGACGTGCCCGGAGTGATTGGACACGTCGGCACGCTGCTCGCCAACTCATCCGTCAACATCGCCGAGTATCACCAGGCGCGGCTCTCGGAAGGCGGTGACGCCCTGGCTGCCATCTCGGTGGATGGCGAGATCAGCCAATCGGTGCGACGAAAGCTGATGCAGCTTCCGGACGTGAAATCGGCAACTGTGATCGATTTCTCCAAGCTCGATCCCGCGGGGGAACAGGCGTGGTCGTGACGCGGGACGCCGATGTTCTCTTCGCCCACTCGCGCGACGCGTCGGGAATCGAGCTCGTTCCCGAGGGAGTCGCGCGGGCCTCGAGCGTTGACGACGTCGTGGAAGTCGTGCGATTCGCCGCCGGCACGGGAACGGCGGTGACTCCGGCCGGCTCACAGACCAGCATGACCGCAGCTTCGATTACCGATCACGGGCTGATTCTGTCGCTTGCTGCGATGACGCGCATCGCGGACGTGGATGTCGAGCGCCGCGTCGCGCGTGTGGAGCCGGGCGTTCGAATCGGGGATCTCAACCGCACTCTTGCCGAACACGGCCTGATGTTCGCGCCCGACCCGACGAGCGAGGAAGACGCGACGATCGGTGGCGCGATCGCCTGCAATGCCTCTGGAGCGCGCAGCCTGCACTATGGTCCGACGCGCAATCACGTCAATGCGCTGAGTATCGTACACGCCGACGGCGAGGTCGCCTGCTACTCGCGATTCCGTCCGGAGAAGAACGCCGTCGGATATGCGGCCGCGCAGGATCCGGTGGACTGGTTCGTGGGCAGCGAGGGGACACTCGGAATTGTGGTGGAAGCGGAGCTTTCACTGGTCAGGATCCCCTTCACTCCTATCGGCTTGGCGATTCCGTTCCGCACGGAGACTGCGGCTCTCGACTTCGTCGTCGCCGCTCGCTCCCGGGAATCGAGGCGAAGTCCCCGCTGCCTGGAGTTCTTCGATGCCGGCGCGCTCGCGATCGCCGCAGATTCGGCCGGGCTTCCCTGGACGGAATCGGCTTTGGCGCTCGTCTATCTCGAAGACGACGCAGGCCGCGATGGCGATGTGGACGAGGTGCTCGCTGCGTGGCTCCGCGTCGCCGAAGCGAACGACGCGCTGTCAGGCGACATCCGCGTGTACGAGGGCGCGCAGGCGCTCCGCGAAGCGCGCGTCATGCGACATGCGGTTCCCGCAACGATGAACGAGCGTGGCGCGAGGTTCAGACATCAGGGCGGAAGGAAGATCTCCACCGACTGGGCCGTGCACTACCGCAGACTTGGCGAAGCGCTTGCCGTGTCGCGCGAGGCGATCGAGAGGCACGGCGCGCCGTCGCCCGTCACGTACGGGCACGCCGGCAACGGTCACCCGCATCAGAACTTCATCGCCGAAGACGGCGAAGCGCTGAACCGGATTCAAGCAGCGATCGAGGAGACTCTCGTCTGTGTGGTCCGAATGGGAGGAACTGTCTCAGCGGAGCACGGGCTGGGAAAACTCAAGCGAAGATGGCTCGGCCTTCAGCTCGGCGCGCGGCAGATCGAGTTGATGAGAGCGATGAAGAACGTCCTCGATCCATCGGGGATGTTTTCGCCGGGGAACGTACTATGACCCCCGCGTCAGCGCCGCACTTTGCGACGGTGATTCTCGACGTGGACTCGACGCTGTGCGGCATCGAAGGCATTGACTGGCTTGCGGCGCGGCGTGGTCCCGCTGTGGCGAAGCGCGTAGCCGCCGAGACTGAGCGCGCAATGCGGGGCGACATTCCGCTCGAAGATGTGTATGCGGCGCGGTTATCACTCGTTCGGCCGCGCCGCGAGGATGTGGACGCGCTCGGACGCGCATACATCGAGACGCTGGCGCCGGGCGCTGTGTCGTCGGTCGCCGCGTGGCGGGCAAATGGGGTCTGCGTGATCCTGATGAGCAGCGCAATCCGGCATTCCATCCTTCGCGTGGCACAGCACATCGGACTTGGCGCCGACGATGTCCACGCGGTGGACGTCAGGTTCGACGCGATCGGCGCATATCTCGGATTCGACCGCTCGTCGCCACTCGCCACCGCAACCGGAAAGCGTGAGATGCTGTCCCACCTCGACCTGCCTCACCCGATGCTCGCCGTCGGGGACGGAAGCACCGATCTCATGATGCGCGGGGTCGCGGACGCGTTCGCCGCTTACACTGGATTCGTCTCCCGGCCCAGGGTGACGGAGAAAGCTGATTTCGTCGTGGCATCGTTCGACGACATCAGCTCGCTCGTCCTCAACAAAGCCCCGGCGCCGGGAGTATGGCTCCAGTAGAGCTGCGGATCGGGGTGACATTGACAGTCGGCCGTCCCGACCCGTACTCTAAGTCGTCTCCCTCCAACCCCCACAAATGCCCACGAATCGTCGCGATTTCGTCAAAGCCTCCGCGGCAATCGCCGCAGTCACCGGCGCACGGGCCGCCTTCGGACAGCCGATCACGGGCTTTCTGCCCAATCCACCATCCGACGCGATCGTGGATGATCTCGCGCTCGAAGCGCTCAACGCGGCTCAGGCCGCGGGCGCATCGTATGCCGACGTGCGAATCGGCCGCTATCGCCGGCAGTCCATCGCGACCCGCGAGCGCAACGTCACCGGCGTCAACGACAGCGAATCATATGGTATAGGCGTCCGCGCGCTCGTTCAGGGCTCGTGGGGATTTGCCTCGACCAGCACGATGACGAAGGAGGGAGTGGGCCGCGTCGCGCAGGAAGCGGTCCGACTTGCCAAAGCAGCGCGCGCGGTTCAAAAACGCGCCGTGGTGCTCGCGCCGGTCGCGCCCGTCAAAGGCACGTGGCGCACGCCAATCACTCGCGACCCGATTGACGTTCCGATCGAGGAGAAAGTGGCATTGCTCCTGGCGTCGAACGAGGCCGCGCTGAAGGTCGGCAAGGTGCGGTTCGTCAATTCCGGATTGCAGCTGCTTCGCGAGGAGAAGACGCTCGCAACCACCGACGGGACTCTCGTCACGCAGACGTACGTTCGAGTCGGGCCTTCGTTCTCCGCGACGGCGATCGGGGACGGTGATTTTCAGTCGTACACCGAGGAGCTCGCTCCGCGCGGCTCGGGATGGGAGTACATCGAGTCGCTCAACATGCCCGGCAATGCCGAGAGATGGGCATCGCTCGCCGCCGAAAAGCTGTCGGCAAAGTCGGTCGAAGTAGGCCGCTACGATCTGATCCTGGATCCCACCAATCTCTGGCTCACCATTCACGAGTCCATCGGCCATCCGACGGAGCTGGACCGCGCGATGGGCTACGAAGCCAACTACGCCGGCACGTCGTTCGTCGCTCCGCCTGAGAAATACATCGGCAAGTTCCGCTACGGCCGCGACTTCATGAACATCCAGGGCGACCGCATGCAGGAAGGATCGCTCTCGCGCACGGCGTGGGATGACGAAGGAGTGCCCGCCGACAAGTGGCTGATCGTCAAGAAGGGAATCTTCAACGACTACCAGACGACGCGCGAGCAGGCGGCGTGGATATCGCCGCTCACCGGCGTGAAGAAGTCGCACGGCTGCTCGTTCGCCGATTCGTGGTCGAGCGTGCAGTTCCAGCGCATGCCAAACGTATCGCTGCTTCCGGGCGACAAGGACATCGGACTCGACGACATCGTCGCCGCGACGGATCGCGGCATCCTCGTCAAGAACCGCGGCTCGTGGTCAATTGATCACCAGCGGTTCAACTTCCAGTTCTCCGGGCAGGTGTTCTACGAGGTGAAGAACGGCAAGATCGCCGGCATGCTCAAGGACGTCGCGTATCAGAGCCGCACCCCTGACTTCTGGAACAGCATGGACATGATCGGCGGGCCGAAGAGCTACTGGCTTGGCGGATCCTTCGGCGACGGAAAGGGCGAGCCGGGACAATCCAACTCCGTCAGTCACGGCTGCGTCCCCGCGCGGTTCCTTCAGGTCAACATCGTCAACACAGGGAGAAGCGCGTGAGGCCCCGCTCACTTTTCAGCTCGTCCGCGTCAGTGGAGAATCTTCTTTCGGCCGAGCAGGCAAAGGCGCTCGCTGATCGCGTCCTCGGAATGGCAAAGGCCGACGAGACGCGTGTAGCCATATCCAGCGACTGGAGCGGCAATACGCGATTCGCCGGCGGGGAGATCACGACCTCCGGCGAGAGCACGGACACGACGATCACCGTCGTCAGCACGATCGGCAAGCGCCGCGCTTCGGCCTCGACGAACGTTCTCGAGGACGCATCGCTCCACCGCACCGTGGACCTCGCGGAACGGCTGGCGAAACTATCTCCCGACGATCCGGAGATCATGCCCGAGCTGGGCGCGCAGACCTACGCGCTGGTTCGCGGATTCATTGACATGACCGCGAACCTTGGCGGCGATGCGCGCGCGGTGGCGGCAAAGCGTGTGATAGATACGGCCGCTCAGACTGGTCGCGCAGCCGGTGACGTGTTCGTCGCCGGATTTCTCGAGGCCAACGCGACGGCGCGCGCACTTGCCAATAATCGGGGGCTCTTCGCGTACCACCGCTCGACGGACGCCAATCTCTCGACGACCGTGCGCACGCCTGACGGGACCGGTTCCGGCTGGGCTTCGGCGGGCGCGCGCAACTGGGGCGCGATCGACCCTGCCGCTCTCGGTGCCCGCGCGGCGGAGAAGGCGGTCGCTTCGCGGAATCCGACGGCAATCGAGCCAGGCATGTACACCGTCGTTCTCGAGCCGCAGGCAGTCGCCGATCTCGTCCCGCAACTCGGCGGCGCGTTCAACGGTCGTTCCGCCGACGAAGGACGGAGTCCGTTCTCCAAGCGCGGCGGCGGAACGAAGCTCGGCGAGAAGATCGCCGACGAGCGTGTCACGCTGTACTCGGACCCCACTGACTCGGATCTGCTCACGACGCCGTTCGACGGCGAGGGATTCCCGCTCCAGCGGCGCGTCTGGATCGAGAATGGAATTCTCAAGAACCTCACCTACTCACGGTACTGGGCGCAGAAGCAGGGCGTCCAACCCACGGGCGGCGGTGGTGGAGGCGGTGGTGGAGGCGGTGGTGGTGGAGGCGGAGGAGGTTTCGGCGGCGGATTCCCCG
Source organism: Gemmatimonadaceae bacterium (assembly GCA_030647905.1). Lineage (NCBI taxonomy): Bacteria > Pseudomonadati > Gemmatimonadota > Gemmatimonadia > Gemmatimonadales > Gemmatimonadaceae > Gemmatimonadaceae bacterium. Next base: position 24,464 of record JAUSJA010000029.1, read on the forward strand.
GCGGGCTCAAGATGGCCGGTGGCAACAAGTCGCTCGACGAGCTGATCGCCGGCACTCAGCGCGGAATTCTCGTCACGCATTTCTTCTACATCCGGTCGCTCGACCAGAGGACCGTGATGCTCACCGGACTGACGCGCGATGGCACGTTCCTTATCGAGAACGGAAAGATCACGCGCAGTCTCAAGAACTTCCGCTGGAACGAGAGCCCGCTGTTCATGCTCAGCAAGATCGAGGAAATCGGACGCGCCGAGCCGACGTCCGCCGGGCAGGTCATGCCAGGCATCCGCGCGAAAGACTTCAACTTCACTTCGCTGTCGGACGCGGTGTAGCGGTCGCGTCGCCATGAACAGCCCAGTCGCCCGAATCGCACTCGCAGTGCTCGTGATTCCCGTCGCGTTTGTCGCTCTATCCAGCCGATCCGGGTCCGCCCTGGCGGCTGCGCCATCGTCCGTGCCCGCCCCTGCGGTGGACAACGCACTCGCCAGCGCGCCCGGACAGGAGACGGCCATTTTCGCCGGCGGATGCTTCTGGGGAATCCAGGCCGTATTCCAACATGTGAAGGGAGTGAAGTCGGCGGTGTCGGGTTACGCGGGCGGTCACACCGCATCTCCTTCATATGAAGAGGTGAGCTCAGGCGCGACCGGGCATGCGGAGTCGGTGAGAGTAGTCTTCGATCCATCGAAGGTGTCGTACGGCCAGCTTCTTCGAGTGTTCTTCGCCGTCGCGCACGATGCGACGCAGCTCAACCGCCAGGGTCCGGACGTCGGTACTCAGTACCGGTCCGAGATCTTCTACACGAACGAAGCGCAGAAGAAGATAGCGGTGGCCTACATCGAACAGCTTGGCAGGGCGAACGTTTTCAGCAGGCCCATCGTGACGAAGATCTCCGCCATCGGCACGTTCACAGTCGCCGAGGATTACCACCAGAATTACGCCACGCTTCACCCCAACGATCTGTACATCAGGATCAATGACGCGCCAAAGGTCGAGAGCCTGAAGAAGGACCTCAGCCAGCTCTACAAGAGCGACTTGTCGAGCTGGAAGTAGCAGGGAACCTGTGACAAGGGAGCTCAGCGTGAGTGGCGATCGCGACATCGCACGTCCATTGATTCTCGCCGCGGGGATGGCCCTCGCCGGATTGTTGATTGGTGGCGGCTTCGCCAAGGCGCGGTCGGCCGACCGGTTCGTAACGGTGAAAGGAATCTCCGAGCGCGAGGTTCAGGCCGACCTCGCGATCTGGCCGCTTCGAGTCGTCGCCGCAAGCGACGACCTCGCGGTCGCGAACGCGCAGCTCCAGTCGAGTCTCGGGAAGATCCGCACATTCCTCTCCGCCAATCAGATAGATGCGTCGCAGGCGCAGCTGCAGGATTTCTCCGTCACCGACGCGCAGACCAACCAGTACTCCGGTGGGAGCAGCATCGGCGGGATTCGGCGGGCCAGCCAGGGAATATTCGAGATCCTTCCTCGCGATCAGGCGGAGGGAATCACCGAGGCGAGCCAGATCGTGAAGACCGTGCGGGTGGTATCCACGATTGATTACGCCTTGAGCAAATAACGCGTCGCGCATAATCGCGCTCCCGCTGCCGTCGGAGGCGGTAAACCCTCCCCCAGGGCCTCCGAGTCTAAAAGGCGGCAACTTTAACGAGATCCATGACAATTCGTCGATTCTTGTTCGTCGTCGCAGCCGCGTTGATCCCGATGGTGCCCCCAAATGACGCAAATGCACAGCAGGCAGATGTAATCCGCGGCCGCGTGACGGGTCCGGACAGCGCGGCAATCGAGAACGTCGTCGTAACGGTGACCTCGATCTCCGGCAATGTCAGCCGGACCGCACGGACGGACCGCAGCGGACGCTTCACGATCACATTCCCCGGCGGCGAAGGCGACTACATGGTGTCCTTCGCAGCGCTCGGCTACGCCGCCAGACGATTCGAGGTCAAGCGCTCCGCGGACGAGGAGATTCTCGTCGCAGATACGAAGCTCTCCCGCGTAGGCGCGATCCTCGACCCGGTCATGGTCACGGCCGAGCGCCAGAAGGTGCAGCGGAATGACGCTCCTCCCGACGTCAGCGGAACCGAGCGACCCCTCAGCAACTCCGCGGTTCCGGCCAACCTCATGGGCGATCTGGCGGCGATGGCTGCCTCGCTCCCGGGCGTGCAGTCCGTCCCTGGCCAGGATGGAGCTGCCGACGGATATTCCGTCCTCGGACTCGGCGCCGATCAGAACAACACGACGCTCAACGGAATGCAGTTTGGCGGATCGAGCCTGCCGCGCGATGCGTCGGTAGCGAGCTCGGTCATCACGTCGCCGTACGACGTGTCGCGCGGCGGATTCAGCGGCGCGCAGATGTCGCTGCGCACGCGATCGGGGTCGAATTTCCTCACTCGCGGCATGAGTCTGAACGTGGATGCTCCCCAGATGCAGTGGAGCGATCGCGCGGCACAGTCTCTTGGGCAGAAATATTCGAATGTGTCGCTCGGCGGCACCGTGTCGGGCCCGCTCAAGTACGACAAGGCGTTCTACAACGTCGCATATCAGCTCGGCCGGCGGGCGAACAATCTGCAGACATTGCTCAATACGGATTCTCGCGGACTGCAGGCCGTTGGTGTGTCCTCCGATTCGGTGGCGCGCCTCATCTCGATTCTGAACGGAGAGAGAGTTCCGCTCACCACCGACGCCATCCCCGGCGATCGTGTCGGCGATCAAGGCTCGCTGTTCGGCAGCTTCGATTTCGCGCCGCCGTCTTCCACCACCGGACAGGCTCTCAACCTCTCGTTCAACGGAAACTGGAACCGGCAGAGTCCTTCGTCGGGTTTCGCCACCGAGTTGCCGGCGCACAGCGGAGATCGGACGACCTGGCGGGGCGGAGTGCAGGCGCGCCAGAACATGTATGTTCGCGGACTGCTCAGCGAGACGTCGCTCGGCTACAGCGCATCGAGGAGCTGGGCCAATCCGTATCTCGACATGCCGACGGGGGCGGTTCGCGTGAACTCCTCGTTCGATGACGGAGCGAGCGGCGTTCAGAATCTCGTCTTCGGCGGGAATCAGGCGATGAACAGCACGCAGACGACCGGCTCGGCTGCCCTGCTGAATCAACTGTCGTGGTTCAGCACCAATAACAAGCATCGCGTGAAGCTCACCAGCGAGCTCCGCAGGGACGGCACGGTGCAGGAGCAGGCGTCCAATCTGCTCGGGACGTTCTCGTTCAACTCGCTCGCCGATCTCCAGGCGGCACGGCCGGTGTCATTCACGCGACAGCTCGGATCCCGCGAGCGCGATGTAAGCCAGCTCGTCGCTGGCCTCTCCCTTGGCGACTCGTGGAGACGCACCGACAATCTTCAGATTCAGTACGGCCTCCGCGTGGATGGAAATCGCTTTCTCGCCGACCCCGCACTCAACCCGGGTGTCGAATCCGTTTTCGGCGTCCGCAACGATCCGGTGCCAGGCAGGCTCTACGTGAGCCCCCGCATGGGTTTCTCGTGGAGCTATGGGCGGGCTCCGCAGATTGCGGGCTTCGAAGGCGCGGCGCGCGGGCCTCGCGCCGTCGTGAGAGGTGGAATCGGTGTCTTCCGGAACACGCCATCGGCAAATCTCGTTGGCGTCGCGCTCGACAACACCGGGCTCGCAAGCGGCGTGCAGCAGATCACATGCATCGGCATGGCCGCTCCGGTTCCGGACTGGAACGCATACGCCGCAAATACCGCATCAGTTCCGGCGCGATGCGCCGATGGCTCGACCGGCAGCGTGTTCTCCAGCGGAGCGCCGAACGTGACTCTGTTCGCGAACGATTTCTCCGCTCCCAGAAGCGTGCGGTCGAATCTTCAGTGGAGTGGTCCGGTGCTGGGAAACCGATTCTCCGCGCAACTGGAGGGTACGTACTCGCTCAACCTGAATCAGTCGGGCCCCATGGATCTCAACTTCAATCCGGTCACCCGCTTCACTCTCGCCGGCGAGGACAATCGCCCCGTTTTCGTGCAGCCGACGAGCATCTTTCCGGCGACCGGCGTCGCTTCGCCGCTCGACGCGCGCTTGAGCCAGAGCTTCTCGCGCGTCACACAGCTCACCTCCGATCTCGAGTCGCAGAGCCGGCAGGTGAGCCTCAGACTCTCGCCCAATACGTTCAGCACGAACCTGAGCTGGAGTCTCTCCTACGTCTATTCAAACGTGCGCGAGCAGTTCCGCGGCTTCTCGAGCACCGTCAGCAATCCGCTGGCTGTCGAGTGGGGACGCTCGTCGTTCGATTCGCGAAACCAGCTCGTGTACAACGTCGGATACAACTTCTTCGACTTCGTGCGCGTGAACTGGTTCGGCCAGTTCCGCTCCGGATCGCCGTACACGCCGATGGTCGCCGGCGACATCAACGGAGACGGGTACGCCAACGATCGCGCGTTTATCCCGAGTCTCTCCGATTCGGACCCCGCACTCGTCAGCTCGGTGAAATCGTTGCTGGACAACACATCAGCCGAAGCCCGCAGCTGTCTCCGGAAGCAGCTCGGCACTCTTGCCGGGCGCAACAGCTGTCAGGGCCCGTGGTTCTCGTCGGCGTCCATGTCGGTGTCGTTCAATCCGCTGAAGGTGCGGATGCCACAGCGCGCCACGCTCTCGTTCCAGCTTTCGAATCCTCTCGGCGCCGCCGATCTGATCACGCACGGCTCGAGCAACCTGCGCGGATGGGGACAGCCGTCGTTACCCGACCAGCAGCTGCTGTACGTGCGCGGCTTCGATCCTCAGACCCGCCGCTACAAGTACGAAGTGAACCAGCGCTTCGGGTCCACTAATCAGGGCGTTGGATCGTTCCGCCTCCCGGTGACGCTGACCGCGATGATGCGGTTCGACGTTGGCCCGACGCGAGAGCGGCAGATGCTGACCCAGCAGCTCGACCGCGGACGCCGAACGGAGGGAACCAGGGCGCCCGAGATGATGCTCAAGGCGATCTACGGCAACGGCGGCATCCCCAATCCGCTGGCGACGATTCTTCGCCAGCAGGATTCGCTGCGCCTTAGCGGTCCGCAGGCCGACAGTCTCGCGACGCTGAATCGTATCTACACGATTCGCAACGACGCTCTCTGGTCGCCACTCACGAAGTATTTTGCGGAGCTGCCCAACGGCTATGACAAGGATGAGGCATACGATCGCTACATGAGCGCGAGAAAGGCGACGATCGATCTGCTCGCCAGGCTCGCGCCGGGCATCAAGGGCCTTCTCACTGCCGAACAGCGCCGCAAGCTTCCGCCCTTCATCGCCAGCTATCTCGAACCGCGATACCTCGCGTCGATCCGCTCCGGTACCGCCGGCTTTACCGGAAGCTCAATGTTCGGCGCGGGAGCACCCGTCATGATGAGCAGCGACATGATGGTGCCGGGGATGGGCGGTGGAACACAGACCATCATCATCCACCGTTGATCGGCGTCAGGACATGCCGGCAAATCTCAACCTTCAATAGCAGAGCCATGAATCTTCGCATCCGCATCACGTCAGTCGCCTTCCTCGCGGCATCCGCGACCGTGGCCGGCGCGCAGCAGCGGCCACCCGTGCGACAGCTCGGCGCGGTCGTCGCCAAGTCCACCGAGACCTTCGTGAACGCCGCGAGCGTTCGAGCGCTGTCGAACGGAAGCGTGCTCGTCAACGACGTCGGCGGACGCAGGGTCCTTCTCTTCAACCCTGCATTGAGCAGCTTCACGGTCATCGCCGACTCGACGAGCGCCACTGCGAATGCCTATGCCGGAAGAACCGGATCGCTTATCGCTTACCGCGGCGACTCGAGTCTCTTCATAGACCCCACTTCCGTTTCGATGCTCGTGATAGACGCCGCCGGGAAAGTGGCTCGGGTGATGGCGATACCCCGCGCAGAGGACGCGCTGATGATCGGCGGCACGCTCGGCAACTCGGCATTCGACGCGTCGGGTCGCCTCGTGTATCGCGCCGGCGCACGATTCCAGATGGTCGGCAGAGGGGCTGGCGGTCCCGGCGGATTCACCATGCCCGATCCGCCGGACTCCGCTCTCATCCTTCGCGTTGACCTCACGACGCGGCACCTCGACACACTTGGATTCATCAGAACGCCGAAGATCAAGCTCGACGTGAAGCGCGACGATCGCGGCAACATCAGCGTCCAGTCCATGATCAACCCGCTGCCTGTCGTGGATGACTGGGCTGTGACGTCCGATGGTGCCGTCGCGTTCGTGAGAGGGCGCGACTATCACGTGGACTGGGTGAACTCCGACGGATCGAAAACGTCATCTGCGAAGATTCCATTCGATTGGCAGCGCATGACCGACGAGGACAAGATCGCTTTCATAGACTCGCTCAAGGCGGCGAGAGAGCGCCTCGGAGCCAATGCACCCGTCCCAACCGGAGGCGGGGCTCCTCCAGGCGCGGGCGGCGGCACTCCGCAGGTGATGATCTTCGCGGGGCCGGGCGGTCCGGGAGGCGGGCCCGGCGCAGGCGGTGGTTTGCGCACCGGGCCGAATGGCGCACTTCAGCCGCCCAGCTTCGTTCCGGCGAACGAGCTGCCCGACTACAAGCCGCCATTCTTCGCCGGCTCGACGCGCGCCGATACCGATGGCAACCTCTGGATCCGCACGATTCCCACCTCCGCGATCGCCGGGGGACCGGTGTATGATGTCGTCAATCGAACAGGAGAGATCGTCGAACGCGTGCAGATCCCGGTGGGTCGCAGTATCGTCGGCTTTGGACCAGGCGGCGCCGTCTATCTGCTGAACCGCGACGGTACGACGACGACACTGGAGAAGGCCACCGTTCGGTAGATACCTTTAGCGAACCCATAGATAAGGAATTCGTGCGGAGAAGTATTCGCGCGATCGCGGCCATCCCGCTCTTCGCGCTCGTTGCGCATCCCATGGGCGCGCAGCTTCGTCCACTCGAGCCGATCAATTGGCGGCTCCTTCGGGGCGGAGCCACGGTCGCGGGCGAAGCCGGCTTCTCGAGACTGAGTGACCAGCGCGCATCGCTCGCCGGCACGAGCGGTGACCTGTGGGAAGTCGGCAACATTTCCCTCGCCTGGCGAACCGGCCGAGTCGTTGTAGAGGTGGCAGGCACGGCGCAAAGATTTTTTCGTGAACGGAGCCGGTTCGAGGAGCCGTATCCCGATGTCGAGCCCGCCAATGACGACAGGCGTCACGACTCGGGGGATTTCCGCATCTCGACGACCATCCGGCTCACGCCCGAGGAATGGCCGGTGCGCAGCGCCGTTCGCTTCGGCACGAGGCTGCCGAGCACCGACAACACGACCGGCCTCGATCGCGATGCGGTCGATTTCTTCGCGACCGTAGGGGCGTCAACGTTGCGTGGAGGGCTGGCATTCGACAGCGAAGCCGGCATCGGAATTCATTCCTCCCGGGAGCAGAGCTTCGAGCAGGACGATCTGCTGCTCTATGCTTCGCGCGCCGAATACCGCGGATGGCACATCGCTCCTTCCATCGCGATTCTCGGCCAGCTTCACGGGACGACGCACGCCGCGATTCGGGGGGTTGAAAATCTGGGAGAGCTGCGGATCGGACTGCGCGCCGGCGGGCGTCGGTGGATCCGCGCAGAATTTGTGAAGGGATACGAAATTGTTTCCCCCTCGTCCGGCGTCATTGTGACTGGCGGGATCGCGCACTAGGCGAGAGCTTGAAGTGAAGAACATGTATGAAGAACATGTAACCTCGCGCGCTTGAGTAAAGGAGGATTGATTGATGCAGCAGGAGACTCCCGCCGTTCCCGTCGCGCCGACGCTCGAGACTCTGGAAGACACGCGCGAGCAGTTGTCGGGCCGCCTTGAACAGCCATCGGTCACTGGCGCCGACCGCAGGGGACTCGAGCAGCGAATCAATTCGCTCGACGGAAGGATTACCGTGCTCGACAAGCAGATCGCCGACGCAGACGCCCTCGTTCGCTTCCTTGCCCGGTTTGCTAGTATTTTTTGCTGTCGAAGGAGCGAATCGCGGGTCGTCACTCAGGGAGCCTCCACAGTATGAGTTCCGGAATCGATCGCGTCGCATCGAAATTCAAGAAGAGATATCGCGAATATTTCGGCGGTACGGCGGGACCGGCTTTCGCGATAAAGGGACCGGATGGCAGCCGCCATGTCTTCGGAAGCGGTGAGCCGGAGTTCACGCTCATCGCCTCCGACAAGAGGTCGCTCGACGCGATGGCGACGCTGGATGCGCTCGTCATCGCAGAGTCCTACCTCAACGGCGGAATCGAGATCGAAGGCAACATCGAGCCCGTGCTGGCGCACCGCAATTTCTTTATGGACGCGCATCCGATGGTGACGGCCTGGCACATGTTCTGGCCGAAGATCCACGGCCAGGAGCGGACTGACGCCGAGCACATCTCTCATCACTACGACATTGACGCCGATTTCTTTCTCTCGTTCCTCGACAAGCGACACCGCTGCTACTCCCACGGCATCTTCGAGTGCGACGATGAGTCACTCGAGGACGGCATCACGCGCAAGCTGCAGTTCTCGCTGGATTCGGTCGAAGCGCGGCCCGGCTATCGAATTCTCGACGTCGGTGGAGGATGGGGCGCGTTTACCGAATTTGCCGGGAAGAAGGACATGCAGGTTACGTCACTCACCATTTCGCGTGAGTCCGAGAAGTTCCTGAACGACCTGATCGCCCGCGAAAAGCTTCCCTGCCAGGTGAAGTACCAGCATCTGCACGAGCATCACCCCGACAAACCGTACGACGCCATCTGCATTCTCGGCGTGACCGAGCACCTTCCGGACTACGACAAGACACTCGGACTTTATCGCTCAATGCTCAAGCCGGGCGGCAAGGTCTATCTCGACGCCAGCGCGAAGAGAAAGAAGTACGACATATCCAGCTTCCTCCGGAGGCACATCTACCCGGGCAATGGCTCGCCGATGTGTCTGCACGACTACTTACGGGCCGTTTCGGAGTCTCCGTTCCAGCTCGAAGGCGTCCACGACGACCGCCACAGTTACGCCCTGACGGCGAAGCATTGGGCGGAACGGTTCGACGCCGCGCGAGAAGAGATCGAACGCCGGTGGGGACGCGCGCAGTACAGGAAATTCCGACTGTTCCTCTGGGGCTGCTACGATGGTTTCAAGCGCGATGACATCCAGGCATATCGCGTGGTCCTCCAGCTTCCCTCAGTCGCCTGACCTGACCAGCAGGACCTCGTTGTCACCGCCGCCTGCCCCAGGAAGGCGGCGGCATGCCGATTTATCCCCGAGGATTGAAATGATGCATCTGCGTTCCCTGTCTTTGATCCTCGCCTTGCCTGTCACCGCAGCCGCGCAGACCGGCAGCACGCGCGCGGTTGCGTCGCGGAATCCGGGAGCCGTCACGACACTCGACACGGCGCGGCTTCGCGGCCTTCGGTATCGCATGATCGGACCCGCGCGTGGCGGCCGCGTCACGACTGTTACCGGCATAGCGCAACGGCCGATGACTTTCTATATGGGCACCACTGGCGGCGGCGTCTGGAAGACCGTCAACGCCGGGCAATCGTGGACGAATGTATCCGACGGATACTTCGAAGCTGCATCCACGGGCTCGATAGACGTCGCCGATTCGAATCCGGACATCGTCTACGCCGGCACCGGTTCGGATGGAATCCGCAGCAACGTTTCCATCGGCAAGGGCGTGTACAAGTCCGTGGATGCGGGTCGCACCTGGTCGCATGTCGGCCTGCGCGACGCGGGCCAGATCGCTTCGATCGTGGTTCATCCGGGTAATCCCGACATCGTCTACGTGGCAGCCCTTGGCGATCCGTTCAAACCAACTCCGGATCGCGGCGTCTATCGAACTCGCGACGGAGGACGCAACTGGCAGAAGGTCCTCTTCGTTTCCGACTCGACCGGGGCCGTGGACCTCGAGCTTCAGCCAGGTAAATCCGATGTCGTGTACGCAGCGATGTGGCGCGCGGAGCGCAAACCGTGGACGATCATCAGCGGAGCTCGCGAAGGCGGCGTGTATCGCAGCGCCGACGGGGGCGACAACTGGAGCCGGCTCTCGGGCGGACTTCCCGCGGGCCTCGTCGGAAAGTCCGACTTCGCGGTATCTCCCGCAAAGCCGGACCGCCTCTATGTGCTCATCGAGGCAAAGCCCGGCGGCGGCCTCTATCGCTCCGACGATGCGGGACGCTCGTTCATCGCGGTTGACACGACGACGCGCGGCCTGATCACCCGTCCGTTCTATTACACCAACATTGACGCAGATCCGACCAACAGCGACATCGTATATGTCGGTACCGAGGACTTCTACAAGAGCACGGACGCGGGAAAGACGTGGGCGACGATGTCCACGCCACACGGGGACAACCACGACATGTGGATCAACCCCGCCAATCCGTCCATCATGATCCAGTCCAACGATGGCGGTGCGAACGTCTCGCTCGATAGCGGCCGCAGCTGGTCCACGCAGTACAATCAGCCGACCGCCGAGATTTACCAGATCTACACGGACAACCAGTTTCCGTATCGGGTCTATGGAGCGCAGCAGGACAACACGACGCTCATCGTGCCAGGTCTTCCCGTGACTGATTCGCTTCCCGATGATCCGATTCAGAGCTGGCGCACCGGACCCGGATGCGAGACCGGTCCCATCTTCCCGCATCTGACGAATCCCGACACGGTCTATGGGTCGTGCAAAGGACAGTTCTCACGCCTGTCGCTCCGCACCGGACAGGAGAAGCGATACTGGGTCGGCGCGCAGTCCATCTACGGCATGCCGGGAAAGGACCTCATCTACAGGTTCCAGCGCGTCTCCCCAATGGAATACTCGCCGCACGACGCGACGACGCTCTACTACGGATCGCAGTACGTCCACCGCACGCGCGACGAAGGCGTGACGTGGGAGCGCATATCCCCCGATCTCACCTGGAACCCGCCGGAGCGGCAGCAGAAAGTCTCCGGCGAGCCGATCACGATTGACGTGACGGGAGAGGAATTCTACAGCACGCTCTATGCGATTCGTGAATCGCCCCTCCGCGCGGGGGTTATCTGGACGGGAGCCAATGACGGACCGTTTCACGTGACCCGCGACGGCGGCAGAACGTGGAAGAAGATCACTCCGGCCGGTCAGCCGCAGGGATGCCGCGTGCAGAACATCGAGCCGTCTCCGCATCGTGCCGGCTCCGCGTACTATGCGGTGCTCTGCTACCTGCTGGGCAATTTCCGTCCCTTCGCCTGGCGCACCGACGATTTTGGCGCGTCGTGGACGCTGCTGACAACGGGAGCGAACGGCATTCCGCCGGATCATCCCGTTCGCGTAGTTCGCGAGGACCCGGTGCGCCAAGGCCTGCTATACGCGGGTACGGAGTTCGGCGCGTTCGTATCGTTTGACAACGGAGCGAAATGGCATTCGCTCCAGCTCAATCTTCCGGCGACGCCGATCACGGACATGAAAGTCCAGCGCGGTGACCTCGTTCTGTCCACTCAGGGCCGCTCGTTCTGGATTCTTGACGACCTCGAGCCACTGCGTCAGCTGGCCGATGGAGTCGCCTCGCGCGCCGCCCATCTCTTCGCGCCACGTGAGTCTTACCGCCTCCGGTACAATGCGGGATTCGGCGGAGCGGAATCGAACCGGATGTCCAGCGGCGATCCGCAGTATCCGCAGGCAGGGGCCATGATCGACTACTGGCTTTCGCCGAATTCAGGAGCTGTGACCATGGAAATCGTCGCACCGGACGGGAAGATCGTCAGACGGCTGTCGAGCGAATCCGCTGCGGACTCCCAATCGCGACAGGCATCCGCGCAATCGCCGGTGCAAACTCCGGACGAGCTCGCCGCCCTTGGCGCGCAAAGACTCACTCGCCTGAGCGGTCTCAACCGGATCATATGGGACATGCGGTATGCCGGTCCGTGGGACGTGAACACGAGGCGAAGCGGTCGCGATGGCCCCGTTGCCGCGCCGGGCACATACACCGTGCGACTCTCGGCGAACGGGATCATCGAGTCGCAACGGCTCGTCCTTCGCCCGGACCCGCGGGTCGTGAAGGATGGAGTGTCGCGCGATATCATGCGTGGGCAGCTGGCGCACAACCTTCGCGTGCGCGACCTGGTTAGCGACGCCAATCGCGCTGCCGCGGATCTCGCGCTGGCAAAGAAGAATGCGGAGGCCATACCTGCGGGAAGCGATGCCCGCAAAGCGGTGGATGCTGTCGAGCGAATTCTGCTCACTCCGCCCGTGCGCTACAGCCGGCCCGGTCTTCAGTCGCAGATCCAGTATCTGTACAAAGCGGCACTCTCCGCCGATCAGAGGGTCGGTCGCGACGCCGTGGTGCGGTACACCGAACTTCGCCGGCAGCTCGACACGGTTCTCGTGGAGATGAGAAAGTTGTCTGTGAGCAAGCCATGACTGCCGACACGCTGAGGAACGACCCCGGAAACGCGCTCACCGCGCTCGCCGGCAGTGCGCGCCGCGCGCCCAACGGGTGGCTCGTCGGCGCCGAATCTATCGGACTCGCCGCAGCGCTCGCGGTATGGATCTGGACGCCGGATCGGTGGGCGCTGGCCCTCCCTTTCCTCGCGCTGAGCGCCTACGGATTATGGGGAGTGGTCGAGCACGTATTGCAGGAAGGACGGCGCAGCCTGCCCGGACCGGTGCGGATGACCCTGGTGGCGATCCGGTTTCTCATCAGTGCCGTGGGAGTAGCGGCGGCGGCGGCCGCCGGTTACGCGGTCGTGGGTGCCGCGATCGGGACGGTCATTTCGTAATCTCGATCACGCCGCTGGCCGCTTATAAGACTGGCGCCTGGGTACCTTTGCTTTTCTGCAGTTGATCTTACCCGCCGAAGGTATCGCAGCTTCGCGGATCGCCGTTCTGGAACCCTCGCTGAAACCATTCCATCCGCTGCGCCGCCGAGCCGTGCGTGAACGCATCGACGTTCACGCCACGCCCGCTCTGCTGCTGAATGCGATCATCTCCAACCGCTGACGCGGCACCGAGCGCCTCTTCGACATCTCCCGCCTCGAGCCGGTTCTCACGTTTCGTCGCGTTCGCCCATACGCCCGCATAGCAGTCGGCCTGCAGCTCGATTCGCACCGAAAGCTGGTTGGCCTCCTGCGGATTCGATTCCTGCGCCTGGCGCACCTCGGAATCTGTCCCGGTCAGATGCTGGACGTGATGCCCGATCTCATGCGCCAGCACATACGCCTGCGCGAAATCGCCTGACGCACCATAGCGGGTCTTCAGCTCGTCGTAGAAGCCGAGGTCTATGTAGACCTTCTCGTCCACCGGACAGTAGAACGGCCCCATCGCCGACTGCGCGAAGCCACACCCTGATTCCGTCGAATTCCTGAACAGGACGAGCTTGGCCGGGTGGTACGCGACGCTGTTTCGCGAGAGAATCTGCGCCCACGTATTCTGTGCGTCGTCGAGAATGAACGAGACGAACAGCACCTCGGTCTCTTCCCGCGCCGAATCCTCCGGAGTCATCGGAGCATTCGCGCTGACCCCCGGCTGGACGCCGAGGTCGTTGAACAGATTTCGCCCCATGATGAGGCTGAGCGCCAGGATTATGACAGTTCCGCCGATGCCGAGACCTCTGCCAAGGCCACCGCCCGATCTGCGATCCTCGAGATTGTCACTGCGTCCACCTGGAGTCCAGCGCATCCGAATCCTCCGCTGTTGTCGCCTGCCATTCCAGCGTCGGACAATGGCAAAAACCCGGCCCTCGTGGAAGATGTGGCTCTGGCTCGATCCGACGCGCGCTCACAAATTACGAACATGACAGACAAGTTCAGAGCGCTCGTACATTGCGCCGCGTTCATCGTCGCGCTTTGCATCGGCGCCGCCAGTACGGGCCGTGCCCAGGCGCCGGTGCCCGTCAATCTCTTCGTCGCCGATCTGAAGTACGACAGCGGCGGCGTTCAAGTCGGCGCGCCGCGCAAGCTGACCGGCGACCGCGGAATCAACAGCCAGCCGTCATTCACCCCCGGCAGCGCATTTGTCCTGTTCGTGAGCCGCCGGGACGGCGCGGACGGCCAAGGCGACATCTACCGGATAAACCTCGCCACCGGTACCGAGACCCGCGTCACTGCCACACCGGAAATGGAGAACAGCCCCACCATCACGCCGGATGGAAAGCTGATGGTGATCAGGTGGACTCCCGCAACTCTGTTCAGAGAATGGGGGCCGTGGATCTACGACATGAGCGGGAAGCCGCTCCATGGCGTTCTCCCCGGTCCCGACACGGTCGGCTATTACGTGCGCGTGGACTCCGTGACGTTCGCGATGATGCGACCGAAATCGCGCTCAGCCATCGCGCTGTTCGACGTGCGACGAAAGACGATGACGGATTACGACTGGCAGGTGGCGAATCTCCCGCCGCAGCTGATACCCGGGCAGAGAGCCATCAGCTATACGCGGATAGATTCGACCGGCAGCAATGAGATCCGCCGCCTCGATCTCTCCACGTTGCAGACTTCGGCCATCGCTCCGGCGGTAACCGGCCGCGTCGTGCATGCGTGGACCAGGAGCGGCATCCTGATGGGCAAAGGGAATGCCGTATTTCTGCGGGCGCCCGGGGGCGATACGGAATGGAAGAGAATCGCCGCATTCGACAATCCCGAGCTCCACAGTGTCACCACGTACGTGGTCAGTCCGCGAGGGGACAAGCTGATCCTCATATCGCCAGCGAAGCCGGCGCTCGTCACCGCCATTCGCGACTCGCTGCAGGAAGGACGCAGCATGCAGGAGACGATAGCGGCGCTCCGCGGAAGCTCTGGCGCAACCACCATCTCGAGTTGGGAAGTCTCGGATAAATCGCTGGGCGATCTCGGCGGCGAGCTGGTCGCCCGGGAGAAAGCCGGGGACGCGATCACCCTGCTTTCGTACGCCGGTGAGCTGTTGCCGAAATCCTATGCGGTGCAGATGGGAATGGGCATGGCGTATCGCAAGGCGGGTGACGAAGCGCGCGCGGTCGAATCGCTCCGCCGTTCCCTCGCTCTGAATCCTCGCGCCACCCCCGCCGAGAAGCGCGACGCGGAGCTGGCGCAGCAGGCGGTGGACAACCCGGGGCGCCGCTGAGCCCTCGCCGGCCACCGCAATCGGCCTTGACACAATCGGCCTTGACACAATCGGCCTTGCCGCTGGCGCGTCCACGAGCACAGCTACTAATATCCGTTTCGGTTCGACAACCCCGTCAATCGCACGAAGGAGGAAGCATGAAGGTTTCGATTATCGCCGCGGCGTTCGTCGCGCTGGCTACAACGTCACTGTCGGCTCAGGGAAACGATCCGGACAAGCTCGTGACCGACGGCGGCGTCAAGGTCGCTGGATGGACGGGCCGCGTGGATCCGCGACCCGCTGCCCAGGGGCGCAAGATCACCGAAGCGAAGTTCATCTCGATGGGCAGCGGCATTCACGTGACGGCGGGCCCGGCCGCGATCTACTGGAATCCGTCGAATTCGCCGCGCGGCAACTATACCGTCCAAGCGACATTCAGTCAGACCAAAGCTTCGGCACACGCCGAGGGATACGGTCTCATCGTCGCCGGCCGTGGCCTGGACACGCCGAATCAGAGCTACGCGTATTTTCTCGTGCGGCAGGACGGCAAGTTCCTGATCAACCACCGCGCGAACGATTCGACCGTTCACAAGATCGTGGATTGGACGGCGAACGATGCCGTCAAGGCGATAGACGCGTCGGGCAAGGCGTCGAATACACTGGCGGTCGCAGTTGGCGCGACGACGATCAGCTTCCTCGTCAACGGAAAGGAAGTGCACACGCTTCCGCGAGCCGTTGTCGAGAGCGGCTCGGGGAACGCTGGTTCCGCTGGCATCGCCGGCATCCGCGTGAATCACAACCTCGACGTTCACATTGGCGGGTTCGCGGTAACGCCGGCGAAGTAGGCGGTATACCTTTGCACCGGCTCGAATGACCCAATTGGCAACAGGCGCTGATCGCCGAATCGGTGAGACAATCGCAAACAGCGTCACACACGGAGTGGGACTGGCGGCAAGCCTGATCGCCCTCCCGCTTGTGATTTTCGCGTCGCTGAAGCGGGGCGATCCATTGCAGGTGGTCGGCGCCGCCGTATTCGGCTTGTCCCTCGTCCTGCTCTACGGCGCATCCACGGTCTATCACTCATTCCCGCGATCTTCGGCGACGCGCGTGCTCCGCATGATTGACCACTCCGCGATCTATCTGTTGATCGCGGGCAGCTACACACCATTCGCGCTCGGCCCGCTCAGGGGACCCTGGGGATGGGCCCTTCTAGCCGCGGTCTGGGCGATGGCTCTCATCGGCATCGCGCTGAAGAGCATCCATGGATTCGTCAGGCCGGGATTATCCACCACGCTTTACATCGCCATGGGATGGCTGAGCATTGTCGCCGTCCGGCCCCTTATCACACACGTTGGGGCAGCAGGATTCTGGTGGCTGCTCGCGGGCGGGCTCTGTTACACGGGGGGCGTCGTTTTCTACGCCACCGACACGCGCCTTCGGTACGGCCACGCGGTGTGGCATGTATTCGTGCTGGCGGGCAGCACCTGCCACTTCTTCGCGGTGCTGTGGCATTCGGGAGTACGGACGGGGTGATCGGGAGAGAGCGGGGCGATGTTCCCTGGATGTGGGCGGTTGTCGGGCCTTCTGTGACAAGAAAACCTCACCCTTCGCCTTCGTCGAACACCGCCGGAAGCGGAATCGGATCGGACATGTTGTAGTCGTCCGACTCCATCGGAATCACCTTGCTCGGGGTCTCCGGACGCTCCTGGCCTTCAGGGATGTTCGTCACCGCGAGCACGATGCGGCGCTGGATCGGATCAACCTCGAGCACGCGCACGCCGACCTTCATGGTCTCCCACGTGATGTCGGCCGGGCTGTCCACCGGGTCGCCGAAGTTGAGCTGGCTCACCGGCACGAAGCCCTCGATGTCGTTGCCGATGTCCACGACGACACCCTTGTCCATCAGGCGAACCACGGTGCCATCGAGCTCGGTTCCGACCGGATAGGTCTCGCCGATCTTGAGCCACGGATCGTCCTGCGCCTGCTTCAAGCCGAGCGAGATGCGCTTGTTGTCGGCGTCAATGTTGAGAATCACGACGTCAACCGCGTCACCCTTCTTTACGACTTCCGAAGGATGCTGTACCCGCTTGGTCCACGACATGTCGGAGATATGAATCAGTCCGTCAATGCCGGGCTCGATCTCCACGAACGCGCCGAAGCTGGTGAGGTTTCTCACCTTGCCGTTGAGACGCGTGCCGACCGGATACTTCTGCGGCAGCATCATCCACGGATCCTGCTCCGTCTGCTTCATACCGAGCGAGATCTTCTCCTCGTTCGGATCGACCTTCAGCACCACTGCCTCGATCGCCTCGCCGATGGAGACGAGCTTCGACGGATGACGCACGTTGCGAGTCCAGCTCATCTCGCTGATGTGCACCAGTCCCTCGATGCCCGGCTCGAGCTCGATGAACGCGCCGTAGTTGGTAATCGAGACCACCTTGCCCGACACGCGCGTGCCGACCGGATACTTCTCCGCGACGTCCTTCCACGGATAGCTCTGGAGCTGCTTGAGTCCGAGCGAGATGCGCTCCCTCTCCCAGTCTATGTCCAGAACCTTGACCTCGAGCTCCTGCCCGATCTGAACCATCTCCGACGGATGCTGGATGCGTCCGTACGACATGTCGGTGATGTGGAGCAGTCCGTCCACGCCGCCGAGGTCGATGAATGCACCGAAGTCGGTGATGTTCTTGACGACGCCCTTGCGGACTTGGTCCTTCTGCAGGTCCTTCATCAGCTTGGCGCGCTTGCCCGCCCTCTCCTGCTCGAGGATCACGCGGCGCGAGACGACGATATTCCGCCGGCGCTTGTTGAGCTTGATGATCTTGAACTCGAACGACTGGCCGAGGAGCTCGTCCACGTTCGGAACACGGCGAAGGGCGATCTGCGAGCCGGGAAGGAATGCATCCACTCCCATGAGATCGACGACGACTCCTCCCTTAATTTTCTTGACCAGGGTTCCGGTTACTGGCTGATCGCTCTCGTAGGCGACGCGGATGCGCTCCCACACGCGCATGAAGTCGGCTTTCTTCTTGGACAGGACGACCGAGCCTTCCATGTCCTCAAGGTGCTCGAGGAGCACTTCGACTTCATCGCCGGCCTTGAGGTCGGGCATGTCCTTGAACTCCTCGAGCGGGACGGTTCCCTCGGATTTGAATCCGATGTCGAGGACGACCATGTTGTCGCGGATGTCAAGGACGATTGACTTGACGATCTCGCCTTCTTCGATCGAGGCCATGGTGCCGGTGTACATCGCCATCATGGACTCGAGCTCGTCGGGGGAGTAATCGTCCTCGTCGTAGAGCTCGGGGCGGAGGTTGGCAAGCGGGCGCAGCTGCGCCTTCTGCAGATCGCGCTTCTCGCGCGCGGTCAGCGCCGTGCCGGTTGGGGTGTCTTGGGTATCGAGGTCGGGCATTCTACTGGGTGAAAGGGTTGAGTGGGTGCTTTCTGGGGTAGCCTTCAATAATATCCGTTTGCTTGTGCAAGTTCAATCGGGCCATGCAGATATGTCCAGCAGATATCGCCCGTGCAGATATGCCGAACGCCCCCGTCACGGACATGCACCATTTCGACCGCACAGTCAGGCCCATTAGCGCTCCCCTGGCAAGCAACATGCTCCGTTCTGAGGAGAGATGCCGGCAGGAGGCAGCGAAGTGATTTCCCCCCGCTTTCACGACCGGACCCACGCGGGCCGTCAGCTCGCGACGAAACTGGCCAAGTACGCGAACCGGCACGACGTCAGCGTCCTCGGCCTGCCTCGCGGCGGAGTCCCGGTGGCGTTCGAGGTCGCCCTCGCCCTCGGCGCCCCACTCGACGTTTTCGTCGTCCGCAAGCTGGGACTTCCATGGCACGAGGAGCTCGCCATGGGAGCAATCGCCAGCGGAGGAGCTCGCCTGCTCGACGAATCGCTCATACATCGAGCCGGAGTAACGAAAGAGGAAGTGCAGAAGGTGATCGACGCCGAGCAACTGGAGCTGCAGAGGCGCGAGACGCAGTATCGAGGAGATCGGCCCCAGGCGGCGGTCGCCGGCCGCACCGTCATTCTCGTGGATGACGGCCTCGCCACGGGATCGAGCATGCGCGTCGCCATTTCCGCTCTCCGGCAGGAAAAACCCGCGTGTATCGTCGTTGCCGTGCCGATCGCGCCGCAATCCACATGCGAGATGCTCCGGTCAGAGGCGGACGAAGTGGTGTGCGCGTTGACGCCCGAGCCGTTCTACGCAGTCGGGCTCTGGTACGAGGACTTCGGCCAGACCACCGACGAAGAGGTGCACGAGATTCTCGAGCGCGCACGCCAGGAGCACGGCGGCCCCGCCGCGCTCGCGCGCCACTGAGCGCGACTTCAACACCAACGCGAGACTCCAGACAAAGATGCAATACACATCGCCGACCGACACCGATGAGATCACGGTGCATGTCACCGCCGCGGGCGCGATCCTCGAAGGCACACTCGCCGCCCCGGGGGGCGCACGCGGAGTGGTTCTGTTCGCCCACGGAAGCGGAAGCAGCCGTCATAGCCCCCGCAACCGGTACGTTGCCCAGGTGCTGAAAGAGGCGGGCCTCGCGACGCTCCTCGTGGATCTGCTCACCGAAGAGGAAGAAAGGACCGACGTCATTACACGGCAGCACAGGTTCGACATCCAACTTCTCGCCGATCGCCTGGTGGGCGCGATCGACTGGCTCAACGACGAAGCCTCGACACGTGAGCTGTCGGTAGGCCTGTTCGGCGCGAGCACCGGCGGAGGCGCCGCTCTCGTCGCCGCCGCGGACCGGCCCGATCGAGTCTCAGCCGTCGTTTCGCGGGGAGGGCGACCGGATCTGGCCGGCGCGGCGCTGCCGCGCGTTAAGGCCCCTACGCTGCTCATCGTCGGCGGCCGCGACGAACAGGTGATAGAGCTGAACCGCGCGGCGATGGCTCAGATGCACGCGCCGGTGACGCTCGAGATCGTCCCTGGCGCGACTCACCTGTTCGAGGAGCCGGGAACGCTGCAGCAGGTTGCCCGGCTCGCTCGAGACTGGTTCGTCGGACACGCTTGACATCGCCGCGCGCGGGGTCACTACGGCTGGCCCCGCACGCAGTGAGCCTCTGTCAGAAACGCTGCTCGAGCTCCGGCTGACGCGACGCGTCGGATGGCGGGAGGCGGCTCGCGCCGACCGCGGGCTCCGAGATCCGCTCAACAACGCGCGCGACTTCACGATCAGTCACCTCGCCCCTCCGTGCCGCGGCGCGCGCAAGATCGGCCTGCGCTATCATGCCGACACAGCGACCGGCATCGTCCACCACGACCATGCGACGTATCTGCCGCTCGGCCATCGTGCGCTCGACGTCCGCGAGATCGACGTCAGGGCCGCAGGTGTGCGGGGACGCCGTCATCACTTCGCTGACTTTCGCTGCCGGGCTCTGGCCGCGCGCCACGCCGCGTACAGCGATGTCGCGATCCGTCACGACTCCTACCACTCGACCGCTCTTTCCGTCCACCACGGGCAGGCACCCGCAATCGTGTTGCGCCATCAGGTTCGCCGCCTGCTCGAGCGAGTCTTCAGTGGTGCAGCAGGCCGGGTTCCCCGTCATGATCTCGCGTGCTTTCATCAGTCCTCCCTCTCTGGTGTCTCGACCGCCCGTCCGGACGTCGGCTATCGATCCGCCGCCGGTGACGGCCTTACCAGTCAATCTCGGCAAGAGCGATGCCTTACTCGAACGCGAGGAGCGTGAGGAGCACCCATTTTTGTGGCCTTTCCGTCGCGCGATCACCGGCGACGCGGTCAGCCCCTGGCCGCCCGGGCGAGCGACACTATGCGCTCTATCTGCTCCGCCTGAGCCAGATGCGTAGTGTCAATGACGACGGCTTTCGGCGCGCGCGCACTCTGCGCAGCGTCCATCTCGTCGCGGAGGCCGATTTTTTCCGTCTCTTCCGCGATCTCACTCTCCGTTGGCTCGCGCTCCAGCCGCTCGATGAGGCGACGTCTCGCGCGCTCGCCCGGCGCTGCAATGAGAAAGACCTTGAGCCGCGCGTTCGGGAAAACGACCGTGCCTATATCGCGCCCATCCACGACGACGTCGTATTCCTCGCCCGCCTTGCGAACGAGTGAGTTCACCCACTCCCGGACGGCGGCCATCTTCGCCACGACCGATACCTTGCTGGTCACCGCTTCACCGCGCATTTCCCGTTCGGCGACGACACCTTCGAGCAGCGGAGTGAATCCCGACTGGGTAGGTGCAAGCGATACGATCTTCGCGGCTTCGAGGACCGATTCTTCGGTCCACGTTTCGACAGCCCCGCCCATGCGAACGCGCGCGGCCGTGGCGGCGCGATAGAGTGCGCCGGAATCGACATGACGAAATCCGAGTGCACGGGCGATCGCTTTCGCGGTGGATGATTTTCCGGATGCTGCCGGGCCATCTATCGCGACGACCATCTTCTGACTTGACATCAGCCGAATATAATCGGCGCGGCTAGGTGGATGACCGTTTGTCGCCGCGCCTGAGCTGCTCCACTTCACTCCGCAGCAGAGCGATCATTTCGGCCGTGAAGCCGAATCCGAACAAGCTGATTCCGACGACGATCAGCAGCAGGACCAGGCCGAGCAGGGGGCGGTATCCCGTGGGCGGCGGCCCGATCCCGAATCCCCTCAGGATTGTCGCGATGAGCCCGATCAGGACGCCGAGACCGGTGAGCGCCAGCCCTGCCCCGCCGAACAGCTGCATCGGCTTGCGACTGAAGCGGAGATAGAACCACACGACCAGCAGATCACCGACGCTCGATGTCACGCGTCCCGCGCCGGTGTACTTCGAAACTCCAGCGCGTCGGGGAAACAGCTCGATGTCAATCTCGGCGACCGAGAACCCGTTGGCGTACGCAATCACCACGAAGAAGCGGTGCCAGTCGTGGCGCAGGGACACGCTGTCGAGAACTTCCCGCCGGAACGCCTTCATCGAGTTGAGGTCGCGCACCGGGACATCGAACAGGAAGCGCGACAGCCGATTGTAAACGGAGCTGACGGCGCGCTTCTCGTATGCGCCGACTTTTCGTCCGGTCACGATGTCCCACCCGGAGTCGATCTCCGCCATGAACCGCGGGATCTCCTCGGTCGAATGCTGCAGGTCCGCGTCGAACACGATGAAGACATCGGCCCTGGATTCACGCGCACCGGTGAGTATCGCCTCGGTCTTGCCGAGATTCCGGCGATGTCTCGCGACGCGCGCACGGTCTCCCATTCGCGTCGCGGCTGCGACCGAGAGAGCCCACGTCTCGTCGGTGGATCCATCGTCCACGAGAATCACTTCTCCATCGAGACCGTGCCTGGCGAAAGTCGCCTCCAGCGCGTCGAACAACGGCCCGATGTTCTCGGCTTCGTTGTACGCCGGAATGATGACGGTGAAGGCGGGAGCTTTCGTCACGCTGGCTCGGGCTCGCCCTTCCGCCGCCGCGCGCTCACCCCCGCGTAACCGACTCCGTAGGCGATCAGTACGAGAAAGAGAATCGAGCTGATCATGCGTCCCTTCGTCAGTGAGTCGGGGTCGAACTCGAATCTCACGACGTGCGTGCCGCTTCCCACGGGGACTCCGCGGAACGCGACGTTGGTGATCGCGATGAGTGTCGGCTTGTCATCCACCCATGCCTTCCACCCGTGTGCGTAAACGTCGCTGAGAACGAGCAGCGCGGGCCGGTTGGTCGTCGTGCGCACTACCACGCGGTCGGGCTTCCGTTCCGTGATGGCGGCGGCCTGCGTCAACGGCGTCTGCGGCAGCGGTTCGCCGACCGGGCGATCGACGACTGCGACGAAGGCCGGATCCCATCCGTTGAGCTTCATGAACGCGAGAGCGCTGTCGGCATCCGGAATCACGCGCACCTCGGGGACGATGTATGCGCGCGGCAGCGCCCGGTTGTTCCGATACACGATCGCTGTGGACCCGCGATAGACCTCCTCGATGTCCGGCGTCGCCTTGTTGCTGTCGGTGCTGAACATCTGGAGCTCCAGGCCGCTTACGATGTAGCGGATGTTCGCGGCGCTCATGAACGCCGGCCACTGTGTGAAGTTGTGCCAATCCACATACACCTGCCGTCCAGCGCCGGCGAATTTGTTGAAGCGCTCGAGCTGATTACCGTGCTCTCCGCCGACCTGCTCGAACCCGAAGTGCATCAGGTAGTTCCGGAGAGGAATGCTATTGTTGCCGACGCGGTCGTTTCCGTGGTACACGGCCTGGTTGCCGAATGGAAACACCCACACGCGACCGCTGTCGCCCTGTGACTTCAGAAACTCGACGACGTCATCCGCCGCGTACACCTGGTCCGGCGGCTGCACCGTCTGGAAGAACTTTCGCGTCACTACCCAGAGATCGGTGAGTGTGAGGACGCTGAGCGCCGTCGCCAGCACGCGAGACGAAAGCTTGTTGGATGCCCACCGCCACAGCAGGAACGAGGTCACGCCAAGGAAGAGCCCGAATCGAATCCACCCGACCGCCTCTCCCATCGGCGACGGAATCGCCTGAGACGTGAACAGCAGGAGCACCGCGAGAATCATCAGACCCGCCGTCATGTAGCGCGCATAGTCCGCGTCGGTCCGCATTTTCGTTCCGGCCTTCGCCGACCTCTTCACTGTGCGCTCGCTCTCCGCTGCGTTGTCCCGTACACGGGCGATCGCCTCGAGGGTGAGTGCCGCCATCGTCACGAGCGATACCGACACGAGGAAGAACGAGATGGACGGCGCGCGGAATTTGTTGACTCCCGGCAGATAGTTGAAATACACCTTATAGAGTCGTGTGTATCCGCCGAACGACATGCTTGTCGCGACCAGAGCAGTCACGCCGAAGAATGCCCAGTAGCGGCTGCGCCTCGAGAAATAGAACCCGAGCAGAAGCATGGCGATGACGAACGCGCCGACGTACTCAGTGTGCTGCTTGAAGAAGCTTTTGCCGTGATACGTCTGAAGCGTGCCCTGCTGCTCGGGAATCGCCAGGCCGGCGATCTCCGCCGGGGGCATCGAGAAGGACGTTGCGTACTCGTACCCGCGCCCGCCGGCGGCACCTCGCGGAGATTCTGCGACGTAGTCGAGGAACGGGAGGAAGTTCACCGCGGCGAGCGAGAACGCGAAGCCCACTGCCAGCAGCGCCTTCCCCATTCGTGCCGCGACCCTCGGCCGGCCAGCGGTGCGGAACTGCCACGCACAGAAGAGAGTCCACGCGGCGGCGACGAGCAGCAGGTAGTAGTTGCTCTGGATCTGGAATGACAGCAGCGAGAAGCCCAGCGTCGCCGCGAGACCGACGAAGGGGGCGATTGCGCCGGTGCGCATGCCCCGGTGGATGCAGCAGAACACGAGCGGCGAGAATGTCGCGACGATTATCCGGCCATCGTGCCCGCTGTACACGCCCGACATCGTCATGCCGGTGAACATGAAAGCGAGACCGGCGACGAACGCGACCCAGGTGCGCACTCCAAGCTCGCGCGCGAACAGATACATCCCGGTCCCCGCGATCGCAAACTGCGTCAGCAGCAGCGCGGGGAAAATCCGGGAGTCCGGCAAAAGGAACATCAACAGGAGGCGAGTCGGGTAGTACGTGCTTCCCGGATTGGCATGAAGGGGAACGCCTCCGTAGACGTACGGCACCCACTTTGGAATCACTCCCGCGCGCAGCTGGCTGGAGAGGAACTCCATGAACTGGTAACCGCCGGCGAGATAATCCGTGCCGAAAATCCCGCGGTCCGGCAGAAACGCCGGAGCGAAGTAAATGATCGCGAGCGCGAAGAAAATAGCGGCAGCAAGGCGGAACGGCACGACGAGGTCAGTGTCGGCCGGTCGCGCCGGGACCGTCGTGCGCGGACCGGGCGTTTGCCGGTCCTTCCGCGAAGCCTGTTTGGATGCGCTCACTTGTGTGGCAATATTGAAGGGCCGTGGGAGACCATGTCGGGGTCCTGGATGGAAGGCCTTCGTGCGCCAGGCGAGGCGAGCCCCGTGCCGGCGTGCCACAAAGCTCTCAATGGCCCCCGATTCGCGCCAGTCTTTTCGCGGCGATTTTCGCGGCGATCGCCGATTCGTAGACCGATAGAAGACGCGATACGATGGTGTTCCATCCGAAGGCACGTCCAGCGTACGCTGCCCCGCGGCTGGCGATCATCGCAAGCTCTGCCGGATCGTCCATCGCCTTCGAGATAGCGACGGCCAGTGACACTGCGTCACCCGGCGGAACGAGGAGGCCGGTATCGCCGTCGCAGATGATGTCCACGATGCCGCCGGCGGACGCGGCGATTACCGGCTTCCCGTATCCCATCGCTTCGATCAATACGACGCCGAGCCCTTCCGTCTCGCCCGTCGCGGTGACGATCGCGGGAAGGACGAGCGCATCGCAGGTTTCGAACAGCTCGTTCACTCGCTTCTTGTCCACCACGCCTTCGAAAGTCACGCGGTTCCCGAGCCCGAGCGCCTCCGATGCCGCGATCAGATTTTCCTTCTCCGGCCCTCCGCCCACGATCCGAAGATGGAGCCGCGCATCCGAAGCGATGAGGGCGACGGCGCGCAGCAACACGTCCACTCCCTTTCTGCGCACGAGTCTCCCCACAAAGAGAAGCTCGAACGGATCGTCGCGACGACGCACGACGGTAGCTGAGCCGGAAGAATCAGTGCGGCTCACCGCGGCCGCGCCGAAAGGCACCGTGACGCTCTGTGCGCCGGGCACGTGCTCGCGAAGCCGCGCGGCGGTATGGCTGGAAATCACGGTGACGGCATCGGAGGCTCGCACGATGCTGCGCAGAAGGGGTCCGAACACGCCTCGCGCAGGGCCCGTCCAGTTCAGCTCCGACGAGAAGAAAGTGGACACGAGCGCCGCACGCGACGCCCGCTTCGCGGCGATCGCGAACAGGCCATGCGGGATCGGCCAGAATGCGTGCACGACATCGAACTCCCCTTCGCGTGCGATGCGCGCCGCAGCCGCGGAGCCGGCGGCCAGATATGACGGCAGCAGAGCGGCGAACAACGGATTCGCGGCGATCCTGTCGAGCGCCGGCACGTCGTGCGTGAGCGTCTCGAGCCTCGCGGGCGCGTATCGGAACCGATGGACCTTCACGCCACCGATCGTACCTGTTCGCGATCCGCGATACGATGGAGCGAGAACCTCGACCTCCGTGCCCGCCATCCGCAGCCGGTCAATGGTCTCGCCCATCCACGGAGTGATGACGTCACCCTCATGGCGCGGATAAGCCGTCACGATGAAAAGAACTTTCATGAAGACGATTGCCGTCCGGCTACTGTCGTAATCGTTCGAGATCGGCCCAGAATCCCGGATACGACACTTCGACGCATTCGCGATCGTCGATCTCGATGGCGTTTCCACGAAGCGCGCCGAGGATTCCGAAGGCCATCGCGATCCGGTGATCGCCAGCCGTGGCTACGCGGCCCGTGAGAGGCATGCGCCGCCCTGAAATACGAAAGCCATCGGGCAGCTCCTCGGCGGTGGCGCCAATTGCGTTGAGGTTCGAAACGACCGTCGAGATACGATCGCTCTCCTTCACCCGCAACTCCGCGGCTCCGGTCACCTCGAGATTTGTGCCCGCCGCCGCCGCAACACACGCCATGAGCGGCAGCTCGTCTATCATCGCCGGCACTTCTTCGCCGGAGATCACCGCATCGGAAAGTCTGGAGGGACGCGCGACGACAGTGGCCGCGCTGTCTCCCGCGATAGCCGTTCTCTCCACATACTCGATGTCGGCCCCCATCGCCGCCAGTGCGTCGAGGAACCCCGTGCGAGTAGGATTGATGCAAACACGGGGCAGGACGACCTCTCCCCCGCCACGCAATATGCCGAGCGCGACGAGATAGGCGGCGGAAGACGGATCGCCGGGCACCTCCATGTCCAGCGGGCCGAGCGACGCGACGGGCGCCAGACTCACGGTGACATCATCGGTCGAGACCGCCGCGCCGAGCGAGACGAGCATGCGCTCGGTGTGATCCCGCGACTTGTGGGACTCGCGGACCGACACCTGGACTCCGGCGACGAGGCCGGCGAGGAGGATCGCGCTCTTCGTCTGCCCGCTTGCGGCGCGCGTGTTCCACGCGATGGCCGAGAGGTGGCCCCCATGCACCGTCATCGGAAGCCCGTCGCCGCGCGCGAACTCGAACCGGGCCCCCATCGCGGTGAGTGGCTCCGCGATGCGTTTCATCGGGCGCCTGCTGAGACTGGCATCGCCTTCGAAGCGCGACGAGAACGGATATGCAGCGGCGACTCCGGCCATCAGGCGCACTGTCGTCCCGCTGTTGCCGGCGTCGAGGGCGGCGCCGGGTTCGGTGAGTCCGCGCAATCCCATGCCGGCGATTCTGAAGCTCGGCGACAGGTCAGGAATGCGCGCACCCATCGCGCGAAGCACGGCAGCCGTCGAACGCACGTCCGCCGACTGGAGAATTCCTCCGATGCGCGACTGGCCCGTTGCAAGCGCGCCGAGAATCAGCGCGCGGTGCGAGATGGACTTGTCACCGGGTACGCGGACGGTGCCGCGCCCCGTCATCGCAGCCAGCCTTCGAGGGCTGTCGCGCTATCCGTCTTGTCATCGCGGTACTTCACGATGACAGGCGTCTGAAGAGACAGTCCCTCGCTCTCACCCCACCGCGACGTCACACGCCGCGCGCCTGGAACGACCACCGCGCTCGCTGGAATCTCGAGCGGCCTGTCCGCCGTCCCCCGGTACACTGTTTCGCGCACGAGGTCGAACACCGGCGTTCCTCTCGTAAGTATGACTCCGGCTCCGATCACCGCACGCTCCCTCACGACCGTGCCTTCGTAGATGCCGCAGTTGCCGCCGACGATGACGTCATCCTCGACCACGACCGGCGACGCGTTCACCGGCTCGAGCACGCCACCGATCTGAGCCGCCGCGCTGAGATGCACGCGCTCTCCGACCTGCGCGCACGATCCGACGAGCGCGTGCGAGTCAACCATCGTTCCCGCTCCGACGTACGCGCCGACGTTGATGTACATCGGGGGCATGCAAACGACTCCCGCGGCGACGTACGCTCCGCGGCGGATCGCCGAGCCGCCCGGCAC
Organism: Gemmatimonadaceae bacterium; assembly: GCA_030647905.1. NCBI lineage: Bacteria > Pseudomonadati > Gemmatimonadota > Gemmatimonadia > Gemmatimonadales > Gemmatimonadaceae > Gemmatimonadaceae bacterium. Next base: position 52,475 of record JAUSJA010000029.1, read on the forward strand.
CACGCGAATGCCGTCGGCGAGCGTGAGGTTACGCGGCGGATAAGTGTCCTTGTCGAAGAAACTGAAGCCGCTCGACATGTCCGTCAGCGTGCCGACCTGAAATCCGAGAAGAATTCCCCGCTTCACCCACGGAACTGCATTCCAGGATCCATCTGTACCCCGCTCCGCTGCTCTGACCTCGCCCGCTTCCAGCGAAGTGAGCAGCGCGTCCACCGCCTCGCGTGCGCCAACCGCGTGCTTGCCGGCGGCGGCATCGGACAACGCGGACTCTATACGATCTCGCAGCGCGGTTGCGTTGCTCACGGCGTCACGCGTCCATCGCTCCGGCGGCGCGAAGAGCGTCGCGTAACAAACCCTCGTGCGCGTCCCTGAGCGGCACCAGCGGAAGGCGCAGCACATTTCGAAAGCGCCCCATCATCGCCAACGCCGCCTTCACAGGCATGGGGTTCGATTCGACGAACGCGGCCGTCGTCCACGGCGCGAGGCGGTGCGCGATTTCGCGGGCGCCGCTCGTGTCCCCCGCGTCGTAGAGCTCGACGAGCTTCGACGCCAGCCGCGGAACGACGTTCGACGTGACCGAGACGACCCCGTCCCCCCCCTCGGCCATCACCGCCAGCGTCAAACCGTCGTCTCCCGACAGCACCGTGAAGTTCTCGGGCCGGTTGCGAATGATCTCGGCGATCTGGCCGAGGTTTCCCGACGCCTCCTTCACAGCGGTGATGTTGCCGTGTTCCGCAAGCTCGAGGGTGGTCGCCGCCTCGACATTGCTGCCGGTTCTCCCGGGAACGTTGTACACGACCAGAGGCAGATCCACCGCGTCGGCGATCGCCCGGAAGTGCGCGATAATTCCTCGCTGCGGCGGCTTGTTGTACATCGGCGACGTATGGAGGAGGTGCGTCGCCCCCGCGGACCGCATCTCCTTCGACAGGGCGATCGCCTTCTTCGTGTCGTTCGAGCCGGCGCCGGCCACTACCGGCACGCGGCCGTTCACCTGCTCGACGGTGATCTCGACCACGCGCCGGTGCTCGTCCGGCGTCATCGTTGCCGCTTCACCCGTCGAGCCGCAAGGGACCACAAAGTGAATGCCCTCTGTCACCTGCCACTCGACGAACGCGCGCAGAGCCGCCTCGTCCAGCTCTCCGGAATCCGTGAACGGCGTGGCGAGCGCGGTACCGCAGCCACGCAGGAGCGGCCTCAACCTGGTATCGGAGGGCATTCGAATCATTTCGCCTCCGGCGTCCCTTCCGGTGAAAACCCGAGGACGTCACGCATCGTGAACACTCCTTTCTTTCCGATCAGCCATTGAGCCGCACGGAGCGCGCCATCGGCGAACACGCGCCGGTCGCGGGCTTCATGACGCATGATGATCTGCTCGAACTTTCCGTCGAATATCAGCTCGTGCGTACCCGGCACCGAGCCGGTGCGGATGCTGGTCACCGGCAGCGGCTTTCCCATCACACCTTCCATTGCGCGCGCGATCGCCAGCGCGGTGCCGGACGGCGCATCCTTCTTTGCAGAGTGATGCGTCTCGACCATCGCCGCGGAGAAATCGGATCGCGACATGATCCTCGCCGCCTCTCGCGCAAGCTCGACGAACAGCGTGACACCCACCGAGAAGTTGGGCGCCCACAGCAGCGATGCGCCTTCCTCGTTGGCGGTCGCGGTAATCAGCGGCAACGCCTGGTACCATCCGGTGGTGCCGATTACCACCGGCACTCCCTCGTGAATGCACGCCATGATGTTGGAGACCGCCGATGACGGCTCGGTGAACTCGATCGCAACGTCTGGGTCGCCGAGCGCACGCCGTGTGATTCCGACGCCATCGCGATTGTGCTCTTCGCCCAGCATCGCGGTGAGGTGCCACCCGCGCTCCTGCACCATCTGGCCGATGATGCGGCCCATTTTTCCGTCGCCGATGATGGCGATCGCCGGCTCTTTCATGCGGACGCGTTCCCGAAGAATTCCGTGTGCAGACGGCGCATCGCCGGCTGCACGTTCTCGGCGTTCACAATGACGGTCAGGTTGATCCCCGTCGCGCTGAGCGACATCATGTGAATTTTCACGTCGCCGAGCGCCATCAGGGCCCGCCCCATCGCGCCGCCCGCGTCGCAGATCCCCGCGCCCACGATCGCGATGATGCCGCGGTTCCGCTCGATCGAGACATCACCCAGGTCGCGCAGGTCCACCAACAGCGCGTCGAGCCGTGCCGGGTCGTCTATCGTGACGGATACCGAAACTTCGGAGGTCGCGACGACGTCCACCGATGTCTTGTGCCTTTCGAAGATCTCGAACACGCGGCGCAGAAAACCATGCGCCAGAAGCATGCGGGCCGCCGTCACCTTGACGACCGTCACATCGGTCTTTCCAGCGATGGCGCTGACCGGCCTGTGCGGCGCGTCGAAAGTGATTCGTGTTCCCTTTCCGTCCGGATTCCGCGAGTTGTAGACAAAAACAGGAATGCCAAGGCGCACAGCGGGGGCGATCGTATTCGGATGCAGCACCTTTGCGCCGAACGACGCCAGTTCCGACGCCTCATCGAACCTTATCTGTTCGATCAGCAGCGATCCCTCCACCACTCGTGGATCTCCCGTCAACATCCCGTCCACGTCGGTCCATATCTCGATCGCTTCCGCATTGAGGGCGGCCCCGATGAGCGACGCGCTGTAATCCGATCCGCCGCGGCCGAGTGTCGTCGTGATTCCCCCGGTCGTCGAGCCGATGAACCCGCCCATCACCGGAACCTTCCCACCGTCCACGAGCGGTCGTATCAATTCGCGCGAGCGTTCCGCGATGATGTCCGTCTGCGGCTCGGCTTCCATGAAATGCTCGTCCGTGATCATCACGTCGCGCGCATCCACATACTCCGCCGCGATCCCCATCCTCTGAAAGAACGCCGCGACAAGATTCGCGGAGAGCTGCTCGCCGTAGCCGGCGATGGTGTCGAGCGAGCGCGGAGTCACGTGTCCAAGCGTGGATAGCGCTTCGGCGAGATGAGCGAGCTCGTCGAACATCGCGCTGAGCTCGGCAGCTGTCTCATCGGCCGCATCCGTCCCGCCAAGGAGCGCTTCACATTCGCCGAGATGCCTGTCGCGCAGAGTCTCCACGCCGCGCAACGCTCCGATGAGATGCCCCTTGGCCGACTGCTCTCCGATTGCAAGAAGCGCGTTGGTCGTGCCGCCGAGCGCGGATACGACGACGACCGGAGAACGATCGAGCTTCCGCTTGACGATGTCGGCGGCGCGATGAATCGCCGTCGCATCGGCTACCGAGGTGCCGCCGAACTTGATGACGATCACGCTTTGCCGAGTCGGCCGGTCGCGGCGAGAAGCTCGGCGTTCAGAACGGACCCGCCCGCGGCCCCGCGAATCGTGTTGTGCCCCAGCGCGACCATCCGAATGTCGAGTACGGTGTCTGCTCGCACGCGTCCGACGGTGACCGTCATGCCGGCGCCAGCGTTGACGTCGCGGCGCGGCTGCGGCCTGTTCGCTTCATCGGCGACGACCAGCGGACGCTCGGGATGGCTCGGCAGATTCCATGTGGCCTCATCTCCGCGCCATCCGCGCAGCGCCGCCAGCGCCTGCTCGGCGGTGGCGGGCTCGTGGAACGACGCCGTAATGCACACGGTGTGTCCGTGCTCCACCGCCACCCGGTTCGTCTGCGCGCTGACTTTCATGTTCGCGAGCTCGACGACACCGTCCGCATACCGGCCAAGGAGCTTGAGCATCTCGGACTCGAGCTTGGGCTCTTCGTCGGCGATGTACGGAATCACATTTCCCAGAATGTCGAGTGACGCAACGCCTGGATAGCCCGCGCCGGAGACCGCCTGCATCGTCGTCAGAAAAAGCTGATCGATTCCGAACCGCTCCTGAAGCGGCGCGAGCGCAACCGCCGCAACGGTCGCGGCGCAGTTGGCGTTCGTGACGATAGCGCCGGTCCAGCCACGTTCCCAGCGCTGTCTCTCGATAAGCTGCAGATGGCTCGCGTTCACTTCGGGGATCACCAGCGGCACATCGGCGTCCATGCGGAAGTTCTTCGCGTTGCTGAGCACGAACTTTCCCGCAGCCGCAAAGGCGCCCTCGACGTCACCGGCGACGGAAGAGTCGAGCGCCGAAAACGCGATCGGCGATCGGATTCCGGCTGGATCCGTGGACTTCACGATCATGTTTGCGACCGAGGTCGGCATTTCTCCCTCGAGCCACCACGCTGCGTCGGAGTAGCGCTTGCCCTCGCTGCGCTCTGAGGCTGCAACTTCGGCAATCTCGAACCACGGGTGATTCGCGAGCAGCCGGATGAACGTCTGCCCAACCGCGCCGGTCGCGCCGAGTATGGCGACGGGCCACTTCTGTCCGTTGGGCGGTGAGTATGTCATGATGCGAGCAGCTGCCGCGCGATGCGCTCGTAGGCGCCGACGCTCGCGCGGAGCTCGTTGACGTCTATGTATTCGTCGGGCGTGTGCGCGACGTGGATGGAGCCGGGTCCGAACAGCAACGGCGTTCCCCACCGCGACAGCAGAGGAATGTCGGACGTGTACGCCACTGGGGCGACGTCGAATCCTTCCACTATATGAAAGCGCTGCGCCGGGATGTGCGATCCGAACTCCACCTCTGCGCGCCCTTTCGCCCAGCTGCGAATCATCTTCTTCATCGGCTCGACGTCGCCGACGAGACGGATCATCATCTCGGCCTCGGCGTGGGCAGGAATGATGTTGGCGCCGGTGCCGCCACTGATCAGGCCGACGTTGATCGTGGTCTCGCCAAGCACCGGGTCCGACGGAAGCGGCAGATCATGAAGCGTTGGAAGCAGTTTGAGCATCGGCTCGATGGCAGACTCGCCGAGATGAGGATAGGCCGAATGCGCCTCGCGGCCGCGCGTCCTGACCTTCACGCGGAGCGATCCCTTGGCGCCGCTCGCGAGCTTGCTCTCCGTGGGCTCTCCGTTCACGAGGAAACGGCTCGTCGCGGAGAGATTGTTGGCCGCTCGCGCACCGTCGGAGCCCTGCTCCTCGCCGACGACGAAGAGAAGGTCTATGCGATCCTCGCCGGCAGCGACGAGCCGGTCCGCTGCGGCGAGCATCGCGGCAGCGATTCCCTTCGCGTCACATGCGCCGCGTCCGCGAAGCTTGTCGCCATCGAGCTTCGGAGCGATGTGAGGCGGAACCGTATCGAGATGGGTGGAGAACGTGACTCCGCCGCCGGAGCGCGACGCCCAGACGTTGCCGCGCCCTTTCGAGACTTCCTGAACGGTGACGTTCCAGCCTCGCGCGATGAGCCAGCGCGAAACGAAATCGACGGCCGCTTTCTCGCTGCCGGAGAGCGATGGAATGGCGAGCAGCTCGGCGGCCAGCGCAACGACGTCAGTCATGCGCGGAAGTTACACAAATGATAAGACGCGGGCGATGCTGAACCGGGCCGCGCTTCAGAGAAGAACTTGCGCCCTGCATCCTTGACGCGCCGCTTGCTCACGGCGTGGGGACGTCGCATACTTGACTGAGCGGGTGGCCCGGCGGAGCCCGGGTACGTGCACCGAGATCGCTGAGTTGAACAACCAGCTTCCCGGGTCGATGCCGCGTGTCCGGCAGGCCCCGAGCTAAACGCCGACGGTAGCCGCCATCATGATTTCACTGTCCCGACGCCAGTTGCTTCAGGCGGCTGTCGCCGCCGGTTTCCTCGGGCTGCCCGGGTGTCGTCGGGCCCCCACGGCGGCGCCCGTGGTCATCAACTCGCCGTTCGACGCGATGCGACTGATCCGGGAATCGGTGCGCCGCTCGCCCGATCATTTCGCCGTCGTCGCACGCAGCCTCGTGGCGCGGAAGGACGTCGAAGCGCTGCACCTGTTCGTCCGCGACCAGATCCACACACTGCCCGACGACGAGACTGGCTTTGTCGCGCCGGTACGGACGATGCGTTGTGGCACCCGCGCAGCGCTGCGCTACGGCGCGGGCACACCGCGCGAAAAGGCCGAGCTGCTCGCGGAGCTCTATCGCGAGGCGGGGCTCGAAGCCGTCGTCGTCGTCGGCCGTGTTGCGCTCGCCGACAGCGACCCGTTGGCCCTCCTGCGCGGTAGTACGCGTGCGGCGTTCGCGCCGGCGTTCGCGCCCGGCGAGGAGGCGGCGCTCGCGGCCGCGCTCAACGGACCCCCCCCTGCGCCGCCGGTGGTTCCGCTCGATCCTGACGACCGGGGCACCACTGCGCTCGCGGCACAGCTTGCCGCACTTGCCGGAGATGCGCTCGGTACGGGCGCGATCGCTGCGCCGCGCCGATCGATCGAGTTGCCGCTGGTCCGCGTGCTAACGCCCGCCGGCGAGCGGCTTGCCAACCCCAACGTCCCCGGCGCCGCGTTCAACGCCCCGCAACTGATCGGCAAGCCCTCGGCTGCTGCTGCGCCTTCGCCGACGCCTCGTGTGCGCATCGCCATCCATATGACTCGCGCCTCGGCGCCCGAGGAGCTGGTCGAACTCGTCAGCGCCGAATGGGCCGCCGGCGAACTCGCGGGGCGCCAGGTGATCGTCGGGTTTGCGCCGCCGGTCTCGGCTGATCGACTGCTCACGATGCGCATCAACGAGGTGCGCGCCGTCGTCCCGATGCTGGCGCTGCGCGGTGCCGATCTGCCCGCCGCCGACATCGCCCGACAAACCCGCACCGGCCGCGCCATCACGCTCGGGGGCGACGTCATCGACATCGGCAGTGATGGTGCGGTGCGGGTCAACGATGAGCCGGTGGCCGACGCCGAAGGGATGCCGCACTGGTGGCACGGGTCGCTTCGCTCGAGGTCGGGGCACGCAGTGTTACGTTTCCGTCGGTTAGTCTGACCGTCACGGCGCGCGACGCGGCGGGCGCCGTGGTGGACGGCCTGCCTGCCAGCACTTTGCTCGTGCAGGACGGTGCGCCCGTCGTGGCATCGCTCACACGCAATCGTCGCGCACCTCGGGTCCTGCTGCTGCTCGACGGATCGCGAAGTCTGCCCGCCGCCTTCCGTGACCGTGGTGCAGTCGAGTTCGCGCGCACGGTTGCCGAGCGGCTGCTGGCGGACGATCCGACGCTTCGGCTGCGGGTGCGGGCCGTAGGAGAAAACCCTGTCGCCGAACCGTGGCTCGCCGACGCGACGGAAGTCGAAGCGTCGGCCCGCCGCCACCTGCCCAAATCGTTCGAGTCGGGGCTGTGGCAAACGATGTCGCGGGCGCGCACTGCCGCCGATCCCACCGTGGTGGTGCTCGTCACCGACGGCAAGGCGACCGACCAGCCGCGCGCGGATTACCTGGCGCGCATCGTCGCGGGGCCACCGGCGGTGGTGATCGGCGTGGGAAGTCCGGATATGAAGGCGCTCACCGCGCTCGCCGAGGCCGCGGGCGGTGAGACGGCGACCGCGTCGAACCCGGACGCAGCGGTGCGGGCGATCCAGCGCCTCGTCGCAGCGCGCACCGCGGCCGCGCATCGGCTGAGCTATACCGCGCCGGCCGACGCCACCGGCGAACGCACCGTGCGCGTTGAGCTCGCCGGTCGCGGCATTTCGGCCACAGCGACCTACACCGTCCCGGCCAAGGCCGAGCGCGTGCTGCCCGACGCGCTCGCCGGACTCTATGTAAACGTCCAGCTGGGGCGCGACCGCTACCTGCGGCCGCTGGTCGAGGGCGCGGCCGACGAGGTCGAGGCCGCGCTCTTCGGTACCGCTCTGCTGACGTTCGAGGGCGACGCGCCGACGCCGTCGGCGTGGATCGACGATGTGCTCACCGGCATGCTCGCGCAGGAACCGCTGCTCCGTGCTATAGCGGCGCGCGACCGCAAGGCCGTCGTCGCCGAGCTCACCAAGGCGCCGTACGGCGTTGCGCCCGAGGTCTTCTCGTTCTTCCCGCAGCTCCAGCGTGACGGTGACAACGAGACGGTAACTTTTGCGCAGGGGCTCAGCGCGGTGCTGACCACGTCGCGCCGACGGCCGAATCGCCCCGGCCTGCGTCGGGTCGACGTGTTGCCCATGCTGCGCGTCGCAACCGTCGGTGCCGATGCGCGAGCGCGCACGCAGCGCACGCTGGAGCGCACGGCGCGCCTCGCGCTTATTGAACAGGCGCGCTATGCGACCTCGACCGGGGCACTCCTCGCGGGCAAGGCACTCGCTGTCGTGGCTGCAGGTCGGAAGGTCGGCAGCGTACTCAAGGGCGCGGATGGCGAGGGGCTCGCAACGCTCGCTCGGGTGGCCGATGATCCGGTGTGGCGCACGCGGGTGCGCTTCGTGGAGCAGGATGCGTCGACGGCTGGATTCTGGGCGGTAACACCGCGAAACGGCACGCTGATCGGCGTGCTTCACGACGGCAGCGGCGGTGGCGAGGTGGAGGAGATCAACGCCGTCTTCAATCGCGCGACCACAGTGCTGAACAACATCGGCGTAGCGGCCTCGGCGTTCGGCGCAAGCTTCGGCTTCGGCGCGTGGCTTTCGCTCGAGCAGACGAAGTTGACGAAGCTGCACGCGGCGACTCTCACCCTTGCCACACTGGAGGTACAGCCCGGCGACATCGCCTCCCCGGGCGAACTGCCCTGCGCGATCGCCACCGGTGCCATCGGGCCGGTGCTCGGCGCGGTGGGCGCGAAAGCGGCGGAAAAGGTGGTGGGCTGGCTCGGCACCCTTGATGCCGGTATGGGCTCGTGGGGCGGCGGGGGCATCTGCTCACGACTGTAGGGCGAGCTCCGTTCGCCATTCGAGTGCAGGTCGCGCTGTGGCGCTAGCCCGTCTTTCTCAACTCGCCCCCGACAGAGCGGCTAAGTGCTTGATTTGACGCGGCACGAGGCCGAAGGTACGCCTGAATTAGAAACGGATCCCAATTGAACGTGGCGACTACGTCCTTTTGTCGCACACTGATCAAGATGTAGTCGTAGGTCGGTGGCGGCGGCGGCGGTCTCCTGGCAGCGAAATACTCTTCGATCACTGCCTCGAGGTCGACGCGCAGAGCGTCGCGCCGTTGAGGTTTCCTGCAGTGCGTTCCGCCCACTGACTGGCCGCTTCATCCAACCGTTCCGGGCCTGATCGCCCGTGAACAAGTTCTAACGCTCAGGAAATGAGCTGCGGGTGCGCAGCACCTCGGCAGCTCCATTTTCCTGTCAGGCCGAGCCAGCGCCCTACGCTGCGGTACCGACCCATGGTTTGATCCTTCGCAGCGTCTCGGCGAGCTCCTTCGCCGCCACTTCGGTGTCATAGGCCACCTGGGCCCGAAGCCAATAGCCGTTCGACAGGCCGAAAAACCGGCACAGCCTCAGATCCGTATCGGCCGTAATCGCGCGCTTACCCGCCACGATCTCGACGTCTTCCGGGCCAGCCGGCGTCCAGCGGAAGCACACGCGGAACTGGTCGTTGACGCGGATGCTGTGCTGACCGGCACGCTTCCCTTTGAGCTCAGTAGATGCATGCATCCAGGATCGACAACACTTCCTGAAGAATTTCTGCCGAGGCTTTCCCGAGTCGCCTCGCCTTTCGGGACCGGAAATCGATCGACTTAACCTGCTCCACCATGATGAACCCGGTAACGCCTTCGCCTGCTGGAATTGCCACATGGAACGGGTAATCGCGGCGGGTATTGGTAATCGGACACGCGATGCAAAGACCGGTGTGTCGATTGAATAAGTCGTTGCTGACGACGAGAGCGGGACGACGCCCGCGTTGCTCGTTACCTGATCGCGGGTCGAACGTGAGGGCGATCAGCTCTCCCTTGCGCGGGACATAGTCCGCCATCTACCAAACCTCACGGCCGACTGGGGAGCCCCAGTCAAGCTCTCCAGGTTTGTAGCCCTTCGGGACGCGGCGAACAAGATCACGCAAGTCGTGCCCGCCCCGCACGCGCCGCACGGGGGTCACGATCAGGGCGCCCTTGTGCACCGCCACATCAACCGCATCGCCGACATCAATGTCGGCGTCGGACAGCAGGGTCTTGCTTAACCGCAGCCCCTGGCTGTTTCCCCACTTCTGGATCTTGGTGATCATCGTTTGGCCTCCGGAGGCTATCCGAAGTATAGCCCGCGAGATCCAGCAGGACAACGCGGGCGGCAGCCCGTTGCGCAAAGTAGAAGCTGTGGAGCGGCAGATAATGGTTCCGGAATGTCTCGTCCAGAACCTCAGAGAGCGGGCCCGGCTCGACATCGAAGAGAGTAAGACCGTCCGCTTGGGCAAGATGGCCAGTGAAGTGCGCCTCTTTGCCATCCTCCCCTGTGAATGCTACGGCGTACGCATTCTGCCCATCTTGGCTCACGACCGCGTGGACGGTGGAGGCAGAATCGTACCACGTCCCGAGCATCGCACGCACTTCCCCACGACTCAGCACGGCGGGAAGACGCGTCGGTGACGCGGACCGCAACACACGCCGCAGATCGCCTACGGGTATGCCGAGCACCTCGCGATACAACAGCTGCAACGCGCTCAACGCCTGCATCTGCGTCGAACGCGACATGCCCCGCTCGGCGGCCAGATACGTGAGAAACGCGATGATTTCGGTCTCCCCCAGTTCGGTGGGATGCCGCGTGCCGTGATATCGGATTTAGCGGATGATCCATCCCACGTATGCCCGCTCTGTACGCGGGCTCAGGTGCCGCGCGTGCACGCCACCTCCCAAGGCTCTGATTGGGCAAGTGGCGTAAGTGCTTTGATGACAGGATGCTCGGGGCGGGGATCGAACCCGCATGTCCTTTGGGACAAGGGATTTTAAGTCCCTCGCGTCTACCGGTTTCGCCACCCGAGCGGATGAGAGCCGTTCGCAAAGCTATGAGCATGCGGTCGGCGCATCAACATCAGCGATGGCGACCGCGCTAGATTCTTGCTCCGAGCGCGTGCACTGCGTACCACGCGGCGTACGCGACCAATCCGGAAAGCGCGGCATCGCCGCCGTTACCCGTCGCGCGTCCCTCGTCGTCCACCATCTCGGCGGCAAATCCGCCGTCGAGTGGCGCGCGACGGAACCAGTCCAGCGATTCTGATCCTGAGGGGCCGAGCATGCGCGCGCATCGTACGACGAGCTCCGCCGGCGTCTGTGCCTGGAGCGGCTTGACGGTGCGGCGATACACGGACTCGTCCCGCGGAAGCAGATCGTAGTACGGAAGCCAGTACATGGATCCCGATGGCTGATCGTCGAGCGCGGTCTTCCCCGCCAGATCCGCCGCCGCCGCCAGCACCGATTTCCCGGCGGCGCCCTGCACGGTGAAATGCCGCATCAGCGCCGCGCGCACGACCGAAGAGTCCTGAACCTTCTCCGAGGTCTTCTCGTCGAGGGTGTGCTTCAGGATGTCGAGAGCCAGCGCCGCCACGGCGTTGCCGTGCATCGTGTACTCGAACGGCGGCACGGTCCCGTCAGGATTCACTTCCGTTGCATAGAGCGAAAGCTGCGGGTGCCGGCGCGCCTCGATGTCCTCGTACGATCCGTACAGGGAATCCGCGAGCAGCGGCTCCTCGACCACCTTGTCGTCCGAGCTCGCCACGATGTACGCATCCACGGCGATCGGATAGGCGCCCGCTCCCTCGAGAGAAAACCCCGGCTCGAACATGGAGCCGTCGAGATAGTGAACTCCGTCTCCCGGAGCGTAGCCGTGCAGCTCGCAGACGCGCAGCAGCAGCTCTCTCGCCAGCGATTGGTCGGCAAGCTGAACCGCCGGAAGCACCCACATCAGCGCGTCCCAATCGCGAATCGTGAGTCCCCTGCCGTTCCACGGAACGCGACTCCGCATGACATAGACGTGCGCATCGTCAATGGCGCGGGCGACAGCGCAGAAATACGCGAAGAAGACGTGGCGGCCAATGAGCCGGTCGGCCGACGCGATTCCCGTCACCGGCTCCATCTGAGCCAACGCCTTGCGAGTGGCGGCGAGCAGCGCATCGGCACCTCGCCTCCGCATCACTCCGAGCACCGCTTCCGCACCGTCACGCTCGGGTGCGACGGCCATGTGGAACGCCAGGGAGTGCGATTCCCCCGGAACGAGCGTCACGTCGCGCGCGAGCGACCATGCCGGAGAGGCGCCGTCGCGAAGCCCGACATCGAAATCCCCCTCGCCTCCGATCGCCATCGCGACAGGGCTCTCGGCGCTTTTCCCTTCCAGCACGATGGATTCCGCGGTGCCTCGCGACGCAGAATGTCCGTCGGTGAACTCGCGCGGCGTGCGAATCCTCAGCTGCCGGTGTCCGAGAACTCCCTCGAGCCCGATCGCCAATGACAGGGATACAGTGCCCCGGTTCTCGAGGGTGAGCGCGATGACAGCGCCGGAGACGTCCGCGTTCTTCCCGTGCGGCGCGACGATCGTTCCGCGCAGGGCAAGGTCGCCCAGACGACAGTTGAAACCGGGGAGCCAGCCGAGATCACGTTCCCACGTGATGCCTTCGCTGCCCAGCGGGCGTGCCTCGCCGTTCACGCTGACGGTGATGCGCGCGAGAGGCGCTCCAGTTCCATCCAGAAATCCAGCATTCCCCGCGAACTCTATCGCTCCGCGCGATTGGGCGTGCACGACCCCCAGCATGTGCACAGAAGCATCGGCGGGATGAATGCACGGCAGCGTGACCCAGTGGTTTCCGGTCACCTGCCATGGCACTGACGGCGGTGAAAGTATCACGCGCCCGCGGCGCTCTCGAGGAGCTCCTTGGCGTGGGCACGACTCACCTTGCTCTCTGGATCGCCGCCCAGCATTCGCGCAATCTCGACGACGCGCGTCGGTCCCTCGAGCACCGTTACATCGGCCGTCGTCACACCGCCCTTCGCCGCTTTCGCGACCACGATGTGATTGTGTGCGCGCGCGGCGATCTGCGGGAGATGCGAGATCGCGAACACCTGATGGTGCTCCGCCACGCGACGGAGCGTGTCGCCGACCTGCAGCCCGACCTTGCCCCCGATGCCGGCGTCCACTTCATCGAATACGAGCGTCGGTACGGCATCGGCGCGGGCGAGTATGGTCTTGAGCGCGAGCATCACGCGCGAGAGCTCGCCACCCGACGCGACGCGCGCAAGCGGCCGCGCATCATGGCCAACGTTCAACGCGACGCGGAACTCGACCTCCTCGGCGCCATTCTCATCAGAAGCCGGCTTCGGATCGAGTGTCACGGTGAATTTGCCGCCAATCATCCCGAGATCCGGCAGCACTCCATCCACCGCTCGCGCGAGCTTCTTCGCGGCTCCGGCACGCATCGAGGAAAGCGTGCGCGCCGCGGTGTCGAGCGCGTTCACCGCGGCGGCCGCGCGCGTCTCGAGCTGCGCCAGATCGAACGACCCCGAATCAACGAGGTCCAGCTCGGCGCGCGCCTTCCTCCCCGTCTCGATGACGTCGTCCAGCGAGGGACCGTACTTCTTGACCAGCGAGTAGATCACTTCGCGACGCCGGCGCACGATTTCCAGACGCTCCGGATCCAGATCCACCGAGCGCGCGTATTCGTCCACCGCGCGAGCGAGCTCGTCGAGCGCGTAGAAGCCGGAGTCGTACAGCTCCTGCAGCCGCGCGCCCGACGGGTCAACCCGCTGCACGCCCGCAAGCGAGCGGTTCACCGACGCAAGACGCTCGAGAATACCTTCGTCCTCCGCGGAGAGCAGCGCGCTCATCCCTTCCGCCAGCCCGCGCAGCTCGTCAGCGTTCTCGAGCACTCTCGCCTCGTCCTCCAGGCTTTTGTCCTCGCCCGGCGAGAGACGCGCGCTCTCGATCTCGCGCACTACGTGACGCAGATAGTCCGACCTCTTCTCCGCATCCGAACGCCGGGAGCTGAGCTGCGCGATCTCTCTGCGGATACGGGAAAGCTCCGCGTGCGCACCGGTCACGGTCGCCGCCTGCGCGACCGAGCCTCCGAATTCATCGAGGATGCGGCGCTGTGATTCGCTGTCGAGCAGCGCCTGCGCTTCGTGCTGGCCGTGCAGATTCACCAGCGCACGGCCAATTTCGCCGAGCACCGTCGCGGTGACCGGTGATCCATTGGCCCACGCCCGGCCGCGTCCCGCGGTCGAGATCTCACGCCTGAGAACCACCGTGCCATCGTCGGTCTCGATCCCGCGCTCGTCAATCAGCGCGGCGACAGGCGAAGAAGTAGCGACGTCGAACACTCCTTCCACTGTCGCTTTGTCCGCGCCGGTGCGAATAAGATCCGAGCTTCCCCGCTCCCCCAGCAGGAATCCGAGGGCGCCGACGATGATGGACTTTCCCGCGCCCGTTTCGCCCGACAGAACATTGAATCCGTCGGCCAGCGGCAGCGTCAGCGATTCGATGATCGCGAAGTTTCGTATCCTGAGCTCTGTCAGCATCCGGCCGCTAGTCGCTTTCCGGAGGCCCGCCCCATCCCAGCTTCGCGCGCATACGCTCGAAGAAGCTGGTGCCGGGAAGCCGGATGATATGGACAGGATTGTCGGCGCGTTTGACGACGAGCTTTTCGCCGGGAACGAGCTCCGTGCCGACTTGTCCGTCCACAGTCACCATCAGCGCTTCCGAGCTCATGGTGGTATCAATCACGACTTCGGTATCGGCCGGCACCACAAGCGGCCGAACACCGAGGGCATGCGCAGAAATCGGAGTCAGAATGATTGACTCGAGCGTCGGGAAGACAACGGGTCCGCCGGCGGAGAGACTGTACGCCGTGGAGCCGGTCGGCGTGGACACGATCACTCCATCCACCGCGTACGTGCCGATGGACTCGCCGTTCACGCTGATGCCAAGTCGCACTACTCGCGCGAATCCGCCCTTGTGGACGACGAAATCGTTGAGGGCCAGCCACTCCTGCCGGTTCGCACCGTCGCCGTCCACCGCGCTCCCGCGGAGCGCCATGCGCGCTTCGGCGACATAGGTGCCGGAGGCGAGAAGGCGCAGCGCTTCCTGCACCTTGTCACCGCCGCACGTGGTGAGGAATCCGAGTCGTCCGAGATTGATCCCGAGTATCGGAACCGGTGCGCCCGCGAGAAAACGGGCGCCGCGGAGCAGAGTTCCATCGCCGCCAAGCGTCAGCAGCGCATCTATGTCACGCGGGTCCTCGAGGCGCTCGCCACCCGCAACTTCATGCATCTCCTGCTCGAACAGGAGGTCCAGGCCAAGCGGAGGCGCGAGCCGGAGCAACCCCTCGAGGATCGCCGGCAGGTCTTCATAGCCAGTGTGTCCGATGACGCCGACGCGCATCAGCCGGCGCGCAGCCGCGCGCGCCGCGAATCGCTCTGGCGCAGCTTTCTCACGCGCGCCGCAATTCCCGCTGCATCGAGGCCGACGCTCGCGAGCTGTCGCGCACGCGGGGCCTGTTCGATGAACGCGTCCGGCACGCCATGCGCGATGACCTGCACGGCCGGATCGAGCTCGGATACGACGGCCGACATGTGCGCGCCGAAGCCGTTCACCACTGTTCCCTCTTCCACGACCAGAAGGTAGCGGTTGTCGGCGACGAGAGCGGCGAGTGCGCCGGCGTCGTGCGGCTTGATGAAGCGGCAATTCACCACCGTCGCGTTGAGTCCTTCCTCGGCCAGCGCCTCAGCGGCAGCGAGCGACGGCAGCACCATCGTTCCCACGGCGAGAATCGCGATTCCACCGGCAGCGTCGCGCACGCCGGACCCCTTCCGCAGAATCTCCCACGTTCCGTACGGGACCGTCTCGATCTCACCGATCGGCGGGACGATGTCCGGAACGGCATCGCGCGGATAGCGCAGAGAGAACGGGCCACCCGTATGGGCAGCGGCAGTGCGGACGAGCGCCAGCATTTCCTCGCCGTTCTTCGGGGCGGTCACCGTCATGCCGGGCACGGCCAGCATGTACGCGATGTCGTAGAGGCCCATGTGCGTCGGTCCGTCCTCTCCGACCAGACCTGCGCGGTCCATCGCGAAGATGACGGGCAGATGCTGAATGGCGACATCGTGGATGATGTTGTCGTACGCGCGCTGGAGGAACGTCGAGTAGATCACGCAGAACGGAATCAGGCCATGGGTCGCCATTCCAGCGGCGAACGTCACCGCATGGCCTTCGGCGATTCCGACGTCGAAAAACCGGTCCGGATGCGCCGCGGCAAAGAATCCGGTCCCCGTTCCGCTCGGCATCGCCGCCGTGACGGCGACGATCTTCTCGTTCTCCGCCGCGAGATCGCTGAGTCCCTTCCCGAACACCACAGTGTACGCCGCGTTCGCGGAAGAGACCTTGAGCTGCTTGCCCGTCGCCGGATCGTGACCCGGCGGCAGCGCATGCCATTTCTCGGTGTGCTCGCCCGCGGGAAACCCCTTCCCTTTCTGAGTGATCACATGCACGAGTCTCGGGCCGGTGAAGTCGCGCACGGCGGAGAGCGTGTCCATCAACGCGTCCAGGTCGTGCCCGTCAATCGGACCGAAGTACCTGAATCCGAGCTCCTCGAACAGCACGCCGGGCGTGAGAAAAGCCTTCATGCTCTCTTCCCACTTCCTGACTATCGTGCTCACGCCGGCTCGCTTCGCCGGACCGGTGTCCATCACCGCGCCAACTGCCGACCGCACGCGATTGTACAGGGGATTCCGCTGAATGGAAGTGAGATACCTGGACATCGCCCCGACGTTCGGAGCGATCGACATCTCGTTGTCATTGAGGATGACGATGAAATCGCGCCCCGATGCGCCGGCGTTGTTCAGTCCTTCGTATGCCAGGCCGCACGTGAGCGCGCCGTCGCCAAGTATCGAGACGACCTTGAACGAATCGCCGTTGATGTCGCGCGCTGTCGCCACTCCAAGGCCGGCCGAGATCGCCGTCGCCGCGTGTCCGGCTCCGAACGTGTCGTACTCGCTCTCCGTTCTCTTGAGAAAGCCGGAGATTCCGTGCTCCTGCCGGAGTGTCTCCATGTCGCCGTTGCGCCCGGTGAGCAGCTTGTGCGGATAGCCCTGGTGACCAACGTCCCAGAGAACCTGATCGCGCGGCGTATCGAACACGGCGTGAATCGCGACCGACAGCTCGACGACACCAAGTCCGGCGCCGATGTGACCGCCCGTGCGCGAGCAGACCTCGATCAGGCGTTCGCGGATTGCGGCCGAGACCTCGCGCAGCTCGTCACGCGACATGGTCCGCAGCGCGGCCGGCAGCTCCGGATTATCGAGGATGGAATGTTTATCCGTCATGACTTTCAGTGACTTCGAGAAACGATGAAACCGGCGATATTTTCCAACTCGCCGGTGAGCAATCCGTGCACCCGCAGCGCTTCACACCCTTCCGCCACCAGCCCGGTCGCACCGGCTATTGCGCCCTCGACGCCCAGAAGGGCCGGATATGTACTCTTGCCGAGCGCTACATCGCGTCCGGCGGTCTTGCCAAGCTGGTGCGTCGAGCCGGTCACGTCGAGAACGTCATCCATTATCTGAAATGCGAGACCGATCCGCTCGCCGTAGGCCGCGAGCGCACCTACACGCTCCGCTTCCGCGCCGGCGGCGATGCCTCCAACCTCTACCGACGCGGCCATCAGCGCACCCGTCTTCGCGGCGTGAACGGCATCCAGGTCTTCCCGCGAAAGCGTCCGGCCCTCCCCCGCGAGATCGAGCAGCTGTCCGCCGATCATCCCGCCGGCTCCGGCTCCCCGCATCAATACCTTAACTATCGTACAGCAGGCACTCCCGGGCAACCGAAGCTCCCGCGCAGCGCGGTGGGCCGCGCGCGCCGCGAGAGGGATCATGACGGCCCCCGCGGCTGTCGCGACCGGCACGTCGAACGCCCGATGAGTCGAGAGGCGTCCGCGCCGCATGTCGTCGTCATCCATGCATGGCAGGTCGTCGTGCACCAGGGAATACGCGTGGATGATCTCGACAGATGCGGCGATTCCCGATGCGTCACCGGTTCCGCCGGCCGCGCGATATGCAGCGAGGACCAGCATCCCTCGCAGGCGCTTCCCGCCTCCAGTCAGAGCGTATCGAACCGCAGAGCCAACGGGCTCGGGAATGGCTGCAGTATCCCGATCGCGGATGACTCCGATCGCCGCCTCGACCGCTTCCCGGTCTCCCGCGTGCAATGGGTCTCCCGTCCTATCCGCCGAAATCGCGAAGCTCCAGGACCCCGTCGGCCCGCTCCACCAGCTCCTTGACCTTCGCTTCGGTTTCGTTCAGCTCGTCCGAAGCTAGCCGAAGCAGCTCGATTCCCTCTTCGAACAGCCCGAGCGACGCGCTCAGGTTGAGCCGGTCGCCCTCAAGTTGGGCGACGATCTGCTCGAGTCTCAACAGATTGGATTCAAAGGACATTCGAGGAATATTCCCTGGTGGAGAGGGGGAGACAAGCGTTCCGTGGTTGTTTCGCTTGACTGGCGAGGGTAGCACAACTATCCTTATATCCGGATATAAGGATGCAACTCTCCCCGTCTCTCCCGATCTTCGACCGCATGACGGCGCTCGCCGACTCCACACGGAGCCGGATGCTGCTGCTGCTCGAACGTCACGAGCTCACTGTCAATGAGATCCGGTCGGTGCTCCAGCTTCCACAGTCCACAGTCAGCCGCCACCTGAAGGTCCTCGGCGATCATGACTGGATCGTCTCGCGCCCCGAAGGCACGAGCCGCCGGTACCGAGCGGCTGAGAAATTGGATGCGTCCAGCCGGAAGCTCTGGCATCTCGTGCGCGAGCAGGTAATTGCGACACCTGCAGCGGCCCAGGACACGAGGCGCGTACAGACGGTGCTGGCTCATCGCCGCAGCAAATCGCAGAAGTTCTTCTCGTCGGCCGCGGGCCAGTGGGACCGGCTACGCGTGGAGCTCTTCGGCCGGCGCGCCGATCTCATGGGACTTCTTGGACTGCTCGACGACACATGGACCGTCGGCGACCTTGGCTGCGGCACGGGACAGCTCACCGAATCGCTCGCGCCGTTCGTCGGGCGCGTGATCGCGGTGGACGACTCTTCCGCCATGCTCGCCGCCGCCCGCCGGCGTCTCACTTCAATGAACAACGTGGACGTCCGGAGCGGCCGGCTCGAGTCGCTGCCGATAGAGGATGGATCACTCGATGCTGCACTGCTCTTCCTCGTATTGCATTACGTTCCCGAGCCCGCTGAGGCAATCGCCGAAGCGCGCCGCGTGCTCAAGCCGGGCGGCCGACTGCTCATCGTGGACATGATGCCGCACGATCGCGAGGATCTGTTGCACGACATGGGACATGTCTGGCGCGGATTTTCCGAGGAGCAGATCTCATCGCTGCTCGAGGCCGCCGAATTCTCCGGCGGCAGGTACCACCCCCTTCCGCCGGACGAAGCGGCGAAGGGACCGACGCTGTTCGCGGCGGTGGCTCGCCGCGCCGAGGCCCCCGCGACGAGCGCGGCCGAGGGAGATGGAACCGCCGCAGCACTGGCACTGACCGCCTGATTCAATGCGCATCAACATGCATCAACCAACCACACGCAATTCGAGGACAGGATCGTGACGAGCGTAGCTGAACTTTCCACAACGCCGGAGACCGGGGCATCCGGATCTGGCCGCTTCTCCGTGAGCAGCGACCGGCTACCGTACAAGGTCGCGAACATTTCGCTCGCCGAGTTCGGGCGCAACGAGATCCGTCTCGCGGAACACGAGATGCCCGGCCTCATGGCTCTTCGCAGCGAGTACAAGGGCAAGCAGCCCCTCGCCGGCGCGAAGATCATGGGCTCGCTGCACATGACGGTGCAGACCGCGGTCCTCATCGAGACGCTCGTCGAGCTCGGGGCCGATGTGCGCTGGGTGTCGTGCAACATCTTCTCGACTCAGGATCACGCGGCCGCCGCGGTAGTGGTTGGAAAGGATGGAACGATTGACAATCCGCGCGGCACGCCGGTATATGCGTGGAAGGGCGAGACGCTCGAGGAGTACTGGTGGTGCACCGATCAGGCGCTCGTGTGGCCCGACGGCTCGGGCCCGACTCTTCTCCTCGATGACGGAGGCGACGCGACGCTGCTCGTCCACAAGGGTGTCGAGTTCGAGAAGGCGGGCGCTGTTCCCGCTTTCAACGAAGCCACCGACTCGGAAGAGTATGGCGTGATCCTCGGCCTGCTTCGCAACGAGCTGGCGAAGAACTCGGCGCGATGGACGACGATGTCGAAGGATCTGCGCGGCGTTTCAGAAGAGACGACCACGGGAGTGCATCGCCTCTATCAGATGATGGAGGCCGGCCAGCTCCTCTTCTGCGCCATCAACGTCAACGATTCCGTCACCAAGTCGAAATTCGACAACCTGTACGGCTGCCGCCACTCGCTGACCGACGGAATTCTCCGCGCGTCGGACGTGATGCTCGCCGGCAAGGTCGCCGTCATCTGCGGATACGGCGACGTCGGCAAGGGCTGTGCGCAGGCGCTCAAGGGCCAGGGCGCACGCGTCGTGATTACCGAGATAGATCCGATCTGCGCGCTGCAGGCGGCGATGGAAGGCTATCAGGTCACGACCCTCGAGGATGTTGTCGAGACGGCTGACATCTTCATCACCGCGACGGGCAACAAGGACATCATCACCGCCGCTCACATGGCGCGGATGAAGGACAAGGCGATCGTCGGCAACATCGGCCATTTCGACAACGAGATTGACATGGCCGGCCTGAAAAAGGCGAAGGGCGTGAAGCGCGTGAACATCAAGCCGCAGTACGACGAGTTCGTTTTCCCCGACGGTCACAGCGTCATGATCCTGGCCGAAGGTCGCCTGCTCAACCTCGGCTGCGCGACGGGTCATCCGAGCTTCGTGATGTCGGCGAGCTTCACCAATCAGGTGATGGCGCAGATCGAGCTGCATCAGAACGCGGGCAAGTACGAGAAGCGGGTGTACACGCTGCCCAAGCATCTCGACGAGAAGGTAGCGCGGCTGCACCTCGACAAGCTGGGCGTGAAGCTGACGAAGCTCAGCGAGTCACAGGCGGAGTATCTCGGGTTGCCGGTCGAGGGACCGTACAAGGCGGACCACTACAGGTACTAGCAGCGCCTGGGCTTGAATACAGAAAGGCCCGCGAGATTCGCGGGCCTTTTCTTTGTTCCAGGGCCACCGACATGCGTCAGCCCTTGATGACTCCGACTGGCCGCAGCCGGGCGACACGACGCGCCAAGCCAGCGCCCTCCACGACGATCGCGACGCGATCGACATCCTTGTACGCGAACGGGGCTTCTTCAGCGAGGCCCGCGCTGCTGGGACAGCGCACGACGATTCCCTGCTGCTCGAGATCGCGACGAACCTGCGCTCCCGTCACCTGACGTTTCGCGGCGTGGCGGCTCAAAGTTCGTCCTGCGCCGTGACACGCGCTCGCCCAGGATTGCGTCGCCGCGCGGATATCGCCGACCAGGACCCAGGAACCAGTTCCCATGCTGCCCGGAATGAACACTGGCTGGCCCACCGCACGATACCGCTCGGGGATGTCCGGGCTTCCGGGTCCAAAAGCGCGGGTCGCCCCTTTGCGATGGACGCAGAGCTGCTGCCCGCCATACGTCTCAATCTTGGCGATGTTGTGAGCGACATCATATACGGTATGAATGTCCCCTGCGGAGACGCCGAGCTCCTTGACGGCAACCGTGCGAACGACGTGCGCGATGCGGTGCCGGTTTGACCACGCATAGTTCGCGGCACACGCCATGGCGGCCAGGTAATCCCTGCCCTCGGGCGAATTGACGGGCGCGCACGAGAGTTGTCGATCCGGAAGCGTGATGCCGTTGGCTTCCAGCCGACCGTCCATCAACTTCACGTAGTCCGTGCACACCTGGTGGCCGAAGCCACGCGAGCCGGTGTGAATGAGCACGGTCAACTGGTCCTTTCGCAGACCGAACGTCTGCGCCACGCCCGGATCGGTGATGCTCTCGACGGTTTGCACTTCGAGGAAGTGATTCCCCGCCCCGAGGCTTCCGAGCTGACTGCGCCCTCGATCCTTCGCGCGCCGGGAGACCTTGGACGGATCAGCGCCATCGAGACGACCGTTTGACTCGGTGTGCGTGGCGTCATCGTCCACACCGATGCCGAACGCGCGCACGAGATGCGGGCTTCCCCCCGTGAGCACTGCGTCGAGCTCCGCGTCGGTGAGCCGCCACTCGCCGCCACGACCCATCCCCGACGGAATGGAGCGAGACAGCTGGTGCACGAAGGACTCCAACCTGTCTCCAAGCTCGGCGCGCGTGAGTGGAAGAGCAAGCAGCCGCACGCCACAGTTGATGTCGAAGCCAACGCCGCCGGGCGACACCACACCGTCGGGCAGGCGCGTGGCCGCTACGCCGCCCACCGGGAACCCATACCCTTCGTGCATGTCCGGCATGCCGTATACGCGATCCACGAGGCCGGGCAGCGTCGCGACGTTGACGAGCTGCAGCATCGCTTCGCCCTCGAGCATGGGCTGGAGCAACGCGTCGTCCGCATACACCCGCACCGGCACCCGCATGTCGCTGCGCCATGTGACGGGTAGCTCGAAGCCGTATTGTCCGGCCGGCCGCAAATCCTCACGTCGCGGCTTGGTGAGCTCGATCGAGGATGTCGTCATGTCCGTTTCCTCACACGTCGAACAAGACGCTTGCCAGCCAACCCTCGCCCTCTCGTGACAAACGCACCCCGTGATACGTGGCGGCTTTCAATGGCGAGCGCCACGATTTGACTGGTCGGCCGCGTACGCGCGCATGGATCCGCGGCGGACCTTCGTCGTGGATTACGATATCGCGCACGTCGTCGTAGGCGCGCCTGTCAATCTCGCTTCGGCTCACCAGCTCGTTCGCATAGTCCACCAACAGCCCTTCACGATCCCGTGCCTCGACCTCGAGGTCCTCCCAGGGCCCGTGCGACCCGGAGGAGGTGCCCGCTGAGTGCGCAATGACGCGCGCCAACTCCTGGAAGATCTCCGCCAACATGTTGGCTCGAAGCTCAACGCGCCACTCGCCGACATGCTCGACAGTCCGAGACGATACGGTCATGTCTTGCGCTGCTGTCTATAGTTTGGCCTGCGACTGCAAGGTAGATCCCTCCGACTATCCGCGCAGTCAGGAAAACTCGCATTGATGTGCAGACCTTACACACACGTTGCACCGCTGCGTCAGGCCTTCCCGTCCGCTCCGTACGGGATGTCCTGATAGACGCGGACCCGAAGCAGAGCTAATGTGAGCGCAGCTGGCGCGTGACCGCGCCGCGGGCGCCACAGGAGCGCCTCGTCATCATGGCGACGACCGTAGCACTGCCGGGTTCCTCGCCGTTGCGCTCCGAGGAGCAGTACGAAGGACGCATCATGGATGCGGTGCGCGAGCTCGCGCTCGAGTTGAGCGGCGACCGCGCCGCGAGCGCGGTATCTCCGACCGGTACGCGTGTTGAGTCGGATCGCATCTCGCATCGCGCTCGCGATCAGCGGTTGCCGGATCGACATCGAGGGGCTTGCGCAGCTGCCCAGGCAGGGACCTCTCGTTCTGGTCACGAATCACACTTCCTACGCCGATACCCCCGTCCTCGTCGCCGCGTTGCCTATAGACTTCGTGATCGTGGCGATGACGGAGATTCTCAGGTGGCCTCTGATCGGCACGTTCTCTCGACGAGGGGAGCATCCTTTGGTCGACCGCTGGCATCTATCGCAAAGCCTCGCGGACGCCGCCACCATCGAGCGCCGGTTACGAGAGGGAGAGGCCATTCTGTTTTTCGTCGAGGGTGGTTTCTCCCGCGCCAGCGGCCTCCGGCCATTTCGACTCGGGGCATTCGAAGCGGCCGTCGCGACCGGAGCGGCCGTCGTGCCCATCGCGCTCCGCGGAACGCGGCGCCTGCTTCCCGCCGACACGCACATGCCTCGCCCCGGCCCCGTGCATGTCTGGATCGGCGAGTCGCTCCGAGCCGTTGGCACCGGTTGGAAAGCCGCGGTCGAGTTGCGCGACAGAGCGGCCGATGCCGTGGCCCAGCACTGCGGCGAGCTGAGACGCGACGGCATTGTCCGGCCAGACGTAAACGGCCCGGTATCCGGGCGGAGGTTGG
This sequence comes from Gemmatimonadaceae bacterium, assembly GCA_030647905.1. Classification (NCBI taxonomy): domain Bacteria; kingdom Pseudomonadati; phylum Gemmatimonadota; class Gemmatimonadia; order Gemmatimonadales; family Gemmatimonadaceae; species Gemmatimonadaceae bacterium. The sequence continues at coordinate 76,298 of JAUSJA010000029.1, forward strand.
AATGATCGCAAGCAATGCGAGACTGACGAGCGCCACACCGCTGTCGAATTCCGATGTCGCGGACCGTCTGGACGACGTCGCGAACCTGCTCGAGGAGCAGGGTGGGAACCAATTCCGCGTACAGGCGTGGCGTGGTGGCGCCGCGACAATTCGCCACCTCGCGCGGCCCGTGCGAGACCTGGTGGGTGAGGAGGGGCTCGAGGGGCTGGAGCGGCTCCCCGGAATCGGACCGGGACTCGCGCGCGCGGTGCGCCAACTAATCGAGACGGGACGCCTCGCCACGCTGGAGAGGCTGCGCGGCGAGAGTGATCCGGTTGCACTGCTCGCGACGGTGCCAGCCATTGGGCACATCTTCGCCAAGCGGATCCATGACCGCCTCGGGATCGAATCGCTGGAGGAACTCGAGCTGGCAGCGCACGATGGTCGCCTGGCGAGCCTCGCTGGCATGGGACCCAAGCGGCTGGCCGGCATTCGTGACGCGCTGGCGACGCGTCTTCGGACGCGGCGACGAGCCAGGCCCGACCCTGTGCCAGACGTCGCCGAGTTGCTCGACGTGGATCGCGAGTATGGCGAGCGCGCGGCGGCGGGCAAGCTGCCGACGATCGCTCCACGCCGATTCAACCCGTATGGCGAGCGGTGGCTTCCCATATTGCACACGACACGCGGGGAGCGGCACTACACGGCGCTCTTTTCCAACACGGCTACCGCGCACCGGCTCGGCCGCATGCGCGACTGGGTCGTGATCTACTGGGACGGCCGAGATGGCGAGCGGCAGTCCACAATCGTGACTGAGCCGAAGGGCCCACTCGCTCGGCGCCGCGTCGTTCGCGGCCGCGAGAGCGAGTGCTTTGCACATTATAAGCTCGACACGAACACACCCGCGCGTCCGCGGAGCGCTCCGCGGCGCCCGACGACGATATCGGGAGTATCATGAGCAGCCGACCGAATTATCCCAGGGGCCGCCTGGACATATTTGCCTAGACGTATATTATTCGCTTAGGCATATACGATATCCGGAGTCCCGTGACGACTGCACTCGCAAAACCCACAATCGACGAGCTGGACGCGGTCTTCAAAGGATTCGCCGACCCCACGCGTATCCGCATTCTGAGCGTTCTCGCAGCCGGCGAACTCTGCGTCTGCGATATCGTCGAGATCCTCAGGCTTCCCCAACCGACGGTATCGCGCCACCTCGCCTACCTCCGCCGCATGGGCCTCGTCGAGGCAACTCGCGACGCGAGATTCGCGCACTACCGGCTGGCAGAGCCCGACAACGCCGTCCATCAGAATCTCATCAACTGCGTCGGCACCTGCTTCCGCGGTATCACTTCACTCGACAAAGAGCGTCGCAAGGCCGAAGCGCGCGTCAGGACAAGGGCGGCAGAGCCATGCTGAACCCTGTCCGCCGGCTATCTACGCTCGATCGCTACCTTCCGATCTGGATCTTCGCGGCGATGGCGCTCGGCATCGCGCTTGGCCGGATCTTCCCCGGGTTCGGCGCTGTACTCGATCGCGTGCAGATTGCAGGCGTGTCTGTGCCGATTGGCATCGGCCTGTTATGGATGATGTATCCGGTTCTCGCCAAGGTGAGGTACGAGACGATCGGACAGCACGTCACTGACAGAAAGCTCCTCGGCACTTCCCTGTTGTTCAACTGGGTGCTCGGCCCGCTCGTGATGTTCGCTCTCGCGTGGTTGCTTCTCCCCGATCTGCCCGCGTACCGGAACGGGCTCATCCTGATCGGGCTCGCGCGGTGCATCGCGATGGTTCTCATCTGGAACTTTCTCGCGTGCGGCTCCAATGAGCTCGCCGCGGTGCTCGTCGCGCTCAACTCAGTATTTCAGATTCTCACTTACAGCGTTTTCGGCTGGCTTTTCCTCAGCGTTATCCCTGGCTGGTTCGGCGGCGAGACCGCGGTCGTCCACGTCTCGATGTGGGCGATCGCGAAGAGCGTGATGATCTTTCTCGGAGTACCACTGCTGGCCGGATATCTGACACGGCGCACTCTCGTGGCGCGGCATGGCGAAGCGTGGTACAACGGGACGTTCATGCCAAAATTCGGACCGACGGCGCTTGTTGGACTGCTCTACACAATCGTGCTGATGTTCGCGATGCAGGGAGACCGGATTCTTCACCTGCCCATCGATGTTCTACGCATCGCGGCCCCCCTCGTGATCTACTTCTTCGTGATGTTCGGTCTCGCCTTCGTCGTATCGAAGAAGCTCGGATTCGATTACCCGACTACCGCATCGCTGTCATTCACCGCGGCCGGAAACAACTTCGAGCTGGCCATCGCCGTCGCCGTCGCGACGTTCGGCATCGCCTCGGGCGAAGCGCTCGCCGCGGTGGTCGGGCCGTTGATCGAAGTCCCGGCTCTGCTCGGACTCGTTTACGTCTCGCTCTGGGCGGGCCGACGATTCTTCGGATTCGTTCCTGCCTCGTGAGGACCCGCTGATGCTCTATGCACTCATCTCCGACATTCACGCCAATCTGCAAGCGCTCGACGCGGTGCTTGCCGACATGGACCGGCGCGGAATCACCGCGATCTATCATCTGGGAGATCTGGCCGGCTACTCGAGCAGCCCGAACGAAGTCGTGGATAGACTCCGCGAGCGCGGCATCCCTGGAATATCGGGCAACTACGATTCGACGGTCGCTAACGATTACAAGCATTGCGGATGCAGGTCTGAGAGCCCGCGGCAGGAAGAGCTGTCGCACATCAGCTACGAGTGGACACGGGCACATGTATTGGCTGCCACGAAGGACTTTCTCGGCAACCTTCCTTTCCGCATAGACCTGAGGCCGCTCGGCGGTCACGTCGCTGGAGTGCATTTCATCAACACAGGCTCAGTTGGTCGGCCAAAGGATGGCGACTGGCGCGCCGGTTATGTTCTGCTCGAAGTCTCGGAAGCCGCAGTGAACGCGGAGATCATTCGTGTCGAGTACGATGTGGATCTCGCGGCCCGGAGTGTCATCGAGTCCGGACTCCCCGAAGAGTTCGCCGAATTCCTGCGCTCGGGTGGACGCACGATGGAAGTAACATCGAGTTGAGCCATACCGATCCGCCAGAGCGTCAAGACCTGCAGGCTGCCGGAATTGGAGGACGATCTGGAACGTCACGCGCGACGACTGGCCGACCCAGCTTTTTCGCCGCAACGCAGATCGCGGTCATCGTCGGCTGAAATCCGCGCCACTTGTCTATGTAATCCGGGCCGAGAAGGCTGTCCCGCCGAGCAAGCTCGGCGCGGTACCACTTGGCGCCGAGTAGCGGGATGGTGACGACCGTTACGTCGCGACGCGTATTCTCGACCTGCTGCGCGTACCAGACGGGATAGGTGTCGTTGTCGCCATACGCGAACACGACAGCGCGCGCTGGCGCAGGAACGAGGATTCGACGCGCACTGTCGATGGGAGCCAGGCCAGGAGTAACCTGCGCACGATCGACCGCGGGATGATTCAGCATAAACGGCAATGCGGCTACCGCGAGCCCGGCGACTCGCCATCGCTTCCCCGCCCTCGTAAATGCGCGAACCGCGCCCGCTCCGGCCCAGATGCCCCAGCACATGAAAGCGAGCACGAAGAAGTAGTCGCGTTCGCGCGCTTCGTGCTTCGCGCCGGTGGGAAGAAAGCCCTGACCGTACGACGGGCCCGCTTTCATGTTGAGATACGCGATCACTCCGAGCGTTCCGCTCACGAACAACAAGCTCAGCACGCGCCAGCTTGGCTTGTGAACGTGACGATGCCATCTGAACCCGATCATGCCGAGTAGCGCGTAGGCAAGCGTGAATGGCGTGCGAAGCCACGATGGTGGCGCCTCGGGATGCAGACCGAGCGCGACCTGCCAGTCAGCGTACTCGAGCAGATTCCCGATCTGCAGGTACAGCGGGGCCTGCCGCGGAAGTATCGAGACGGGCTGATACTGCTGGCGCGTGATCACATCCAGAAACGCAGTCCAGGTCGAGGGATTCCCCTGATTGATCGCGGGGTCATGCTCAGCGCGCACGATCATGAACAACACGGCTGATGCGCCGAGCAGGGCGGCTACCAGCATTTTCACCGCGGGGATTCTCTGCACACGCACGGCTGAGAATGCCAGCAGCAGCGCGGCCGGCGCTGCTACGAGCGCTGACAGTTGAAGCGCCCATCCAAGCCCGATGAGATAGCCGAGCAGCACGAGCCATCTCGCTTCGCGCTTTTCGTTCGCCTGATTCGCGACGAGCAGAAGCAGCGCCGACATGAGCAGCGACGGCGAGTACACCTCGGTCTCGTTCGCGTTGAGCCACACGCTCGACATGAGACCGGCGAGTAACCCACCAGCGGCGGCGGCCCACGGGTCCCGTGTCCATTGGGCCATGAGACAGGTGAAGATCCCGCACGCGACCGCTGTCGAGACGGCCGACAACAGGTTCACGGAATACGCAAAGCCGAACAGTGGAGCGAACAGCTTCGCCCACACATTCGCAACCAGAATGTAGAGAGGCGTTCCGGGAGGATGCGGGATGCCGAGCGTCCTGATCGCGGCGAGAAACTCGCCGGCGTCCCAGTAGGTGACGCTCGGCGCGAGGGTCACGACATACGCAAGAAGCAGCATCCCGGCGACAGCAACCGGGGCGCGCCACTCGCGCGATGGTATCAGCGACCGGCTGTCAGAATCGTCCACGCGGCGTCGAGTGCCGTTCGATTGACACGCACGTTGTGAACGCGGAAGAGCATCGCGCCGCGCTCGAGCGCCATTACGTTCACAGCCGCCGTCGCCGTGTCGCGATCCTCGGGGGTGAACGGATGCTCATCGGCCGCTCTCTCTGTGTGTTCTCTGTGCTTCATCGCTTCCCTCACGAATCGCTTTCTCGATACGCCAGCCATCACGGGCGCGTCGAGTGCGGTGAAGCGGCCCAGCTCCATCAGTAGCGTCATCGAATGTCTGCTTTTCTTCGAGAAGCCGAACCCCGGATCCATCACGACCGCTGTTCGATCGACCCCAGCCTCCTCGGCGACGAGGAGCTGCGAATTCAATTCTGCCATTACCTCCTCGACGACATTCTCATATGTCGCGTGCACATAGGTTGCCATGTCCTTCACGTCGCCGCGCGAGTGCATCAGGACCACGCCACATCCGGACTTGCCGACAAGCAAAGGCATCGCGGGATCGAGCCGCATCGCGGACACGTCGTTGACGATGTCGGCTCCCGCATCGAGCGCCGCAGCGGCCACATCGGACTTCACCGTGTCGATGGATATCGGAACGGACGGCCACCGGTCACGAATCGCGCGAATCACCGGCATCACGCGCATCGCCTCGTCCGCGGCTTCCACAGGAGCTGCACCGGGCCGCGTGGACTCACCACCGACATCGATGATGTCGGCGCCGTCGGCGATCATCGCTGCCGCATGTTCGAGTGCGGAGTCGGCGGAAAAGAAATTACCCCCGTCGCTGAAGCTATCGGGGGTAACGTTGAGAATACCGACCACTATCGGCCGGTCGAGCGGTACTTCGCGCGACCCGGCCCGCCAGACCCGAGCGGACTCGGTGGCGGACCGATCGCGCGCGGTCCTCACGCCGGAGCTACTTCCGGGCCACCGAAGAGCGGCGGCTTCGCCAGCTTCGGCTGAAGGACCGTCGTCTCCTTCGCCGGCAGGGCGGGCGGCGACGGCGGAGCGGGTCGCGGCGGAAGCTGCTCGCCCCGTGCAAGCATGTTCACCTCTGCACCGGTAAGCGTCTCGCGATCGAGAAGCGCCGCCGCGACGCGGTGAAGCAGATCCATATTCTCGGTCAGCGTCTCCTTGGCGCGATTGTACGCTTCCTTGATCACGCGCGACACTTCCGAGTCCACGAGCTGAGCGGTGCGCTCCGAAACCTCCCGGCGCGTCTGAATCTCGCGGCCGAGGAATAGCTCCTGCTCGTTGTCGCCGACGAGAATCGGACCGATCGCATCCGAGAGTCCCCACTGACCGACGTAACGCCGCGCCAGTGACGTCGCCTGCTGGATGTCGCTCGACGCACCCGTCGTGACGCGATCGCGCCCGAACACGAGCTCCTCGGCCACACGCCCGCCGTACATGCGAACGAGGTGCGCCTCGAGCTGCTGGCGGGTGATGGACACGCGGTCGTCCTCGGGCAGCGTGAACGCCAGCCCGAGCGCGCGACCGCGCGGCACAATCGTCACCTTGTGGAGCGGATCGTTACCTACCGTCTTGATCGTGCACACCGCGTGTCCGCCCTCGTGATAGGCGGTGAGCTTTCGCTCCTCGTCCTTCATCACCATGGACTTCCGCTCGGCGCCAAGCATGACCTTGTCCTTCGCGTCCTCGAGGTCCTGCATATACACCTTGTCGTGATCCCGACGGGCGGCCAGCAGCGCGCCCTCGTTTACGAGGTTGGCGAGATCGGCTCCCGACATTCCCGGAGTGCCGCGCGCCAGCGTGGTGATGTTGACGTCATCGGCGATCGGCTTGTTGCGCGTATGGACCTTGAGGATGCCCTCGCGCCCGCGGAGGTCCGGCGCATCCACGACGATCTGCCTGTCGAAGCGGCCCGGGCGCAGCAGCGCGGGATCAAGAACATCGGGGCGATTCGTCGCGGCAATGAGGATCACTCCTTCGTTCGATTCGAACCCGTCCATCTCTACCAGAAGCTGGTTCAGCGTCTGCTCGCGCTCGTCATGTCCGCCGCCAAGTCCGGCGCCGCGATGACGGCCCACCGCGTCTATCTCGTCAATGAAGATGATGCACGGTGCGTGCGCCTTGCCCTGCTCGAACAGGTCGCGAACGCGGCTCGCGCCGACCCCGACGAACATCTCCACGAAGTCGGAGCCGGACATCGAGAAGAACGGCCGACTCGCCTCACCAGCGACAGCACGGGCGAGCAGAGTCTTTCCCGTGCCCGGAGGTCCCACGAGAAGCGCGCCCTTCGGCAGGCGTCCGCCGAGCTTGGTGAATTTCTGCGGATCCTTGAGGAACTCGATGATCTCCTCGAGCTCGACCTTGGCTTCATCACAGCCCGCGACGTCCGCGAAGGTAACCTTGGGCGAATCGGCGGTGAGCAGCTTCGCCTTCGACTTTCCGAACGAGAACGCCTTGGCACCGCCCGCCTGCATCTGGCGCAGGATCAGGATCCAGATTCCGAAGATGATGATGTAGGGGAGGAAAACGAGGAGCATGCTGCCGAACGACGCGCTGCGGTCCTCGGCGACGATCTGCACGTTCTTCTCGCGCAGCCGCGTCACTTCCTCGGCCGAGTTCGAAACGGGCAGCCGCACGTTGAATCGGCTCACCGGGCGCCCCTTGATCGGCACCTTGTTCCTGAACTCGCCGACGATCGCGCTGCCGCCCTGAATCCTGGCGGACACGATATTGTTGGCTTCGAGCTGCTCGTTGTATTGAGTGTAGCTGATCGTCGGCGCCGCATCCTTGGTGCCGGACGTGTACGTGAAAAGGGTTCCTGCGAGAAGCGTGATGAGGACCCAGAACGACAGGGTCTTCGAGAGCTTTCCCCAGTTTTTCGGGCCCTTGGGCTTCTGCTGCATCGGTAGTGGCATTTACTGCAGGCTCGCTATGTACGGCAAATGGCGGAAGTCCTCCGCGTGATCCAGTCCATACCCCACGAGAAACTCATGGGGCGCATCAAATCCAACGAACTTCGTCTCGTACTCCAGCTCGGCTGCGATGTGCTTGTGCAGCAGAGCGCAAATTTCGAGCGAGCGTGGCGCCCTTTTCCCGAGCAGCGCCGTGAGACGATTGAGGGTCCGGCCGGAATCCACGATATCCTCCACCAGAAGGATGTGCTTCCCTTCCAGGCGCGTCTCCGGGTCATACAGCAGTCTCACGATGCCGCTGGATTCCGTCGCCTCGCCGTAGCTCGACGCCACGAGGAAATCCACCTGCAGTGGCCGCCTGATGTGCCTCACCAGATCGCTGAGGAAGATGAAGCTTCCCTTCAACAATCCAAGGACGAGCAACTCACCGTCAGGATATGCGGCGGTGATCTCTTCGCCCAGCTCGGCCACACGGTCGGCGATCATCTTTTCGTCATAGGCCACGCGCTTCAGGGTGCGGCCGGAGAGTCTTGGATCGGCTGAAGCTGATGCCGTCACGCGAGCTCCGCGCGCGCCTGAGGGCGCAATCTCCCGGGTCCGAGCCGGGCGTTTCGGATTCTCTCGACGCGATGCGCGTCCCATCGTCCGAGCAGCAGGTGATCGCGAAACATCCGCACTTCGATACCTCCCGAAAGCTGGATCCACCCGCCAGTGCGACCCTTTATTGTAAACTCCGCAAGGCGATGAGTTCCGCGCCTGTCCATTACGACCCCCGCTTCAGCGGCGATCGCCGGCCAGAGCGCGCAAAGGGATTCAGCATCATATCCAGCCAATTCCGCTCTGCCAACGCGAACGGACCCGTCGGGACCGCCCGAAACGCCGATGCGCTCGACGGTCCGGGCCATCTCCTCGCGCCAGGCCGCGGCCATGCGCGCGATGGTAAGGAGATCTCGAGGGAACGCTGGTCTGACGCGCGTAATCGCGGGCAGGATGTCGTGACGGACGCGATTTCTGAGATGCGCCCGCGACTCGTTTGATGGATCATCCACATGCCTGATGCGCCGCTTCGCCGCATAGCGAGCGAGATCGGCGCGGCGAAGACCGATGAACGGGCGTACGATGTCCGATTCGGCGAACAGACCGGCGAGTCCGCGCGGCCCCGCTTCGCGGAGGATGCGCATGAACACCGTCTCGAGCTGATCGTCCAGCGTGTGGGCGGTGGCGACTACGCCGCTGAAGTGCGACGCGGTCGCGCGGAGAAAACGCCATCTTTCCTCGCGCCATTCCTGCTCACGGGTGCCGCGCCGGGCAGTCACACCGACGACGCATCGCAGACCCAGAGTCGTCGCCCGCTTTTCGACGAGCTTCGCGGCCTTCGACGCATGCTGCCCGGTACCGTGATCGAACGTCGCGACGAGCAACCCCGAACGGGGCCCCAACAGACTCGCCGCCACGGCGTCGAGAAGAACCATGGAATCGAGCCCGCCCGAAACAGCAAGCACGACGCGCTCGCGGCGGTGGAGAGCCGAAGCCGTTGCCTGAAGCACGCCGGCTTCTTCATCAGGACGGATTCCCATGGTATTTTAAATCTAAACCACCGCCGCACTGGAGTAATGCATGGAAACACACGGTCCGCTTGGCACGCTATGGGTCTCCGTGGGCCTCATCGGCTTCTACCTGGCGCTCATCTGGCTCAACGCGCTGCTCGGTCTCGTCCTGACCCCGCTGTTCCTGATCCCGCAGACGTGGCTGATGGACAAGCTCAAGCAGAGAAAGGAAGAGAAATCCCGCCGCGCCGGGGCCACTGCCTGAGTCCTGGCATGTCAGGCGCCGGCTACCAATCGTACAGCGCGGAATAGAACGCCCGATTGCGCACGATACTCCGGACGTAGTCCCGGGTTTCGATGAAAGGGATGCGCTCGGTGAACAGCTCGGGGTCGTTCGCGCCGGCTTTCTGTATCCACCTTGCGACACGCGATTCGCCGGCGTTGTAGGCGGCCAGGACGCGCTCGATCTGCGACGTCCGCCTGAACAGGGCCGTCAGGTGCTGTGTGCCGAGGCGGATGTTGATCGCCGGATCGTACAGCGACTCATCGGTGTAGCCGGCGACGCCCTTCGATTTCGCGATCGTTCTGCCCACCGATGGCATTAGCTGCATCAACCCGCGTGCGCCGACGCGTGACGTAGCACGCGGGTTGAAGTTGGACTCCTGCCTGATGAGCGACGCGACGAGCACCGGATCGATCCCGTTGGCCTTCGAGCTCTCGATCAGCGTCTCGCGCTCGAGCACTGGATACATCAGCCGATAGTTCTGCGCGCTCGGGCCGATCTCGGCCACGGCGCGATGGCCGAGGGCGATCGAGCGCGACGACTGGTTCGTGCCGGCGAGCGCGTGTGCGGTCGCGACGAGGCGACGCGGATTCTGCGGAGCATCGCGGAAAAGGCGGTCGTACTCGAAATTTGCTTCCGTCTCCATTCCGAAGTTCTTGAGCAGCGCGATGCGCCCGGTTGCTGCGTCTATGTCGGGCAACGTCGGATAGTTGTCGTCGCGTGAACGGTCGGTCAGGAGCGGAACGCCGAGGCGTTTCGCGCTTTGCACCGAGTAGTACGAAGCGCCCTCGCGGGCGAGGAGCTGCCGCCACCTCTTGTTGGCCGCGGCGGTGTCGCCGCGCGCTCTCCACGCGCGCCCGCTCCAGTACGCGGCGGCAAGCGCGTCGTCGCTCTGCGGGTACTGCGCCACCACCGAGTCGAGCTCGTTACCAGCCGTTCGGTATTCGCCCGCGATGTATGCAATGAGCCCCGCGCGAAACAACGCGACCGGAGCGTGACGCGTTCGCGGAAAACGTCCGGCGAGCGCCACGAGAGTGGAACGCGCGCCTGCATCCCGCATGTCGTCGGTGGCCAGATCGGACAGAAGGAGCAGCGCCGACGCCGCGCTGCTGTCTTTCGGGTACGCGGTCGTTATCCGCCGGAGAACAGTTCTCGCCCCGTCCCGCCGTCCCAGCGCGAGCAGAGCCAGCGCACGCTGGTATCGCGCGGCGGCGGCGAGAGGCGCGGGAGCGCTGACGCGATCGAACTCGGCGATCGCTTCCTTGTCGCGATTGAGTCTCGCGAGCATCATCCCGTTGTCGAAATGATCGCGGCTCGTGCCGTGGCCGGCGGCGAATGCCCTGGAGTATCCGGACGCCGCCCGCGCCACGAGGCCCGCCGAGAAGGCGGCTCGCGCAAGCGCGAGATTCTCCGCACCAGTCACCGGCGTGAACATCTTGTCGAAAAGAGCGATCCCGTCGCGTGCACTCTGATTAGCTGGCGATGTGTCGAGGAATGCGACAAGATTTCGCCGCCCCTCCACCATCTTCACCGTGTCGGTCGGCACGAGCATGCCGAGCCGGATCGCGGCGAGACGATCGCCGAGCGCCGTGTACGCCGCGATAGCGCCTTCGACGTCGCCGCTCCGTTCCAGCGCGATCGCGTCGGTCGGACGGCGGCGGTCCTGCGCGACGGGAAGCTCTATCCGCGAGAGCAGCCTCACGCGATCCAATCTGTCGCGTGTCACTCCGGCCGCGCGGAGCAGAAGCCAATCCTTCACCGCCGGCACGCGTCGCGCCGCTTCCTCATAGAGAATGCGAGCGCTGTCGAGATTGTCGGCGCGGTCGAAGGCCCGCGCACGCAGGACGATCTGCCTTTCCGGATCGTCCGACGCGACTGCTACCGAGTCCTTCGACGCCGCGGCAAGGGCCGACGACTCAGGTCGCGCCCCGTCCGAATCCCTGCACGCCGATGAAACGACTGCGACCGCCAGATACAGGAGACGAACAGCTATCTCCACTGCGATCCCGCCCTCTCGAGGAGCTCTTCGGATTCGGCCGGCCCCCATGTGCCCGCCGGATACTGCGGCAGTGATTCCGGGCGATGCTGATCGAAGTAATCGAGCACGGGGTCTATCACCTTCCACGCCACCTCGACCTCATCGCTTCGCGTGAACAGGGTCGCATCGCCGAGCATGCAGTCGAGCAGGAGCGTCTGGTACGCCGGCGGCGCCTCGCCGCCGAAGGCCTCTGCATAGGAGAAATCCATGTCCACGGGCGATATCTCGAACCCCGGCGTGTGTTCGTTTGCCGCTCCGGGCGTCTTTACCTGGAAGCGAAGAGAGATTCCTTCGTCCGGCTGCACGCGCATGACGAGCGTGCTGGGTGACCGTTCCTCGAGCTCGCGCTGCCCGAACATCAGGACCGGCGGCGAGCGGAACTGGATCGCGATCTCCGATGTCCGCTTCGGAAGACGCTTGCCGGAGCGCACGTAGAACGGCACGTGCCTCCATCTCCAGTTGTCTATGTCGAAGCGCATGGCGGCGAAAGTCGGCGTAACCGAATCGGGCGCCACACCCTTCTCCTGGCGGTACCCTGGCACCGGCTTTCCGTCAATGCTCGCCGCGGCATACTGCCCGAGCGCAATCGGCGGCTCACCGCACTCGAGCAGCGGCCGAAGCGAGCGCAACACCTTCACCTTCTCGTCGCGCACGTCATCCGCCCGGAAGGCGATCGGGGGCTCCATCGCGGCGAGCGCCAGAAGCTGCAGAAGGTGGTTCTGGAACATGTCGCGAATTACGCCCGCTTCCTCATAATACTTGCCGCGCCTCTCGATGCCCACCGACTCCGCCACGGTGATCTGCACCTGCTTGATGTACTGCCTGTTCCACAACGGCTCGAAAATCGGATTGGCAAACCGGAACACGAGGATGTTCTGGACGCTTTCCTTTCCGAGGTAATGATCAATGCGATAGACCTGATGCTCGGCGAACTTGTCGAGCACGACGCAGTTCAGCGCGCGGGCAGTCTCCAGATCGCGCCCGAACGGCTTCTCGATCACCACGCGCGCCCATGGCCTCTCGTCCGCCGCGGCTATCTCCGGCGCGAGTCCGCTCGACGACAGGTGCTCCAGAGTAGTCTCGAACACGCTGGGCGGGATGGCGAGATAAAAGAGACGGTTGCGCTCATTCTCCGGGACATTCTTTTCGATCCCCGCCAGGCATCGCTGCACCGACTGGTACGCGTCCGTGCTGCTGAGGTCGCCGTGGGCGTATCTCATCCTGCTGGACAGCCAGGCCCACGTTTCGTCGCTCACCGACTTGATCTCGTCGGAAGCATCGAGGGCCTGGCGCATCGATGCGGCGAACTCCGCGTCCTGCATCACGTCGCGTCCGAGGCCGACGAGGGCGAACGAATCCGGCAGCAGCTTCTGATCGGCGAGGCAATAGATCGCAGGCATGAGCTGCCGCTTCATCAGGTCGCCGCCGGCGCCGAGTATCACGGCCGTGCAGCGATCCACGGCGCTGGAGCGATACCCGTGCGTTGGTGGCACCGCCGGGGCGGGGACGATGCGCGGTGCGCTCATGCCTTCTGCACGGCGTGACCCCCGAACTCGTTCCGGAGCGCGGCGATGACCTTCGCCGAGAACGAGTCCTCCTGCCTGGATCGCAGGCGCATGAGCAGCGACAGCGTGATCACCGGCGCGGGAACATCGAGATCAATCGCCTCCTGAACTGTCCATCGTCCTTCGCCCGAGTCGGCGACGAATCCCTTCAGTGCGTCGAGATCGGCGTCTTTCTCGAATGCGCACTCGGCCAGCTCGTTGATCCGCGACCGCACGACGCTCCCGTGATTCCAGACTCCGGCGATGCGGTGGAGATCCAGATCAAAGTCCCTCGACGCATGCAGTATCTCGTAACCCTCGGCGTAAGCCTGGAGCATTCCGTACTCGATCCCGTTGTGGATCATCTTGACGTAGTGGCCGGATCCCGTCGGACCCATTCTCGCGTAGCCGTCGGGAGGCGCAAGCGACTTGAAGATCGGCTCGCACAACGTGAACGCCTCCTCCGATGCGCCGATCATCAGGCAGTATCCGTTCTCCAGCCCCCAGATCCCGCCGCTCGTTCCGGAATCGACGAACTCGATTCCCTTCTCCTTCAGCTCGGCCCCTCGGCGCATCGTGTCGTGGAAATTCGAATTGCCGCCATCAATGATCACGTCCCCTTTCGACATGCCGGGAACCAGCGCGGCGATCGTATCGTCAACCGGCTGGCCCGCGGGCACCATGATCCAGACGACGCGCGGTCCCTTCAGGCGCGAGAGAATGTCGGCCGCGTCCCTCGCGCCGACGGAGCCCATGCCGACGCAGCGCGCGATCGCCTCAGGACTGCGATCGAACACGACGACCTCGTGGCCGTCGCGCATCAGGCGCTCCGTCATGTTGCCGCCCATCCTGCCAAGTCCGATCATCCCGAGTTGCATGGCTACAATTCCCGTGAGTTGAGTTGTACGCCCAGCGCATGCTGAATGTCGCTCATTTTCCGATCAGGATCGCGCGCGCGGGCGCGGCATCGAGACCCTCGAGGCGAAGCGGCAGGCAGACCAGCTGATACTCGCCGGGCTCGACGTCGCCGAGCATGAGCCCTTCGACGATGACGACGTCCTTCTCGAGAAGAGTTCTATGAGTGCGGTGATGCCCGGAATGAAACTGCTCGATGGAGAGATAGTCCACGCCGACGAGCTCCACGCCGAGTGAGACGAGATACTCGGCGCCGTCGGGTGCGAGGAAGGTGAAGTCGCGGACGAAATCGGGGTCCGCGAGGAACCGGGAATTTCGCGTGCGTATGAGCACCCGTTTGTATCCGGCGACGGCGTGGCGCTGGAGATCAGCGGCGCCCACCGACATGAGACTCTCGTCAACCGAGATCAGCAGGGCGGGGCCGACGAGACGATCGAGCGGAATCCTGTCAACGGTCTGGCCGTCGTCGAAGAAATGGCGCGCCGCGTCCACATGCGTCCCGGTGTGCGAGCCGAACGAGATGCGGGAGACGTTCGCGCCGGCCCCGCGCGCGATTTCCTGCTGTGGCTCGATGACGATTTCCGGATTGCCCGGATAGATCAGACCGCCCGAGCGTACGGGCGTGGATATATCGTGGATGCGGGTCATCGGGTCGAAGAGACGGCAACTGTCGTTCCGCCGAGCCACGCGCGCGTGAGGCGTGTCAGGACGGCAGGCTGGTCGAGGCGCTCGCGCTGAGGAGGAATCGGGGAATCTCCGCCCTGAAGGTCGTCGAATCGGCGCGGACAAAGTTGTAATGGCCTTCCATGAATCCTTCGCCCGACTTGAGAATGCAGAAACTCTGATACTCGTGCACCTTGCCCGGGGCGATCAGCGGCTGCTCGCCGACCACGCCTTCGCCCTCGACCTCAACGTCCTCGCCGGTCGAGTCGTGAATGAGCCACCGGCGCGAGATGAGCTGCGCCGCCTGGTCCCCGACATTCTCAATGCGGACGAAGTAAGCGAAGACGTAGTGCCGGGCGGAGGGCTCGGACTGGTCGCGCAGATATATCGGGCGGACCGTGATCCTGATCCCCAGGGATTCCATGTGGAAGAATGGATTCGCGGGCATGGTTCGATTCCGGGGCAGTCGCAAGCTACCAGATCGAAGCGCGCACGGCTTCGGAACGCACCATCGGATCGCCCGGCGTGCAGCCGAACGCCGCGGCGAACTCCGGCATGTTCGACGTCGGCCCGTTAGTGCGCCACCGTCCCGGGGCGTGCGGATCGGTCAGAATTCGCTGCCGCTGATTCTGCGGCGTGATGTTCTGTCGCCAGATCTGAGCCCACGCGAGGAAGAACCGCTGTTCCGGCGTGAAGCCGTCGATCGCCGGCGGACGCGGCTTGCCTGCCATGGACTTCTGAAGCGCGGCGTACGCAATGTTGAGCCCGCCCAGGTCGGCGATATTCTCGCCAAGCGTGAGCTTGCCCTGCACGTGAACGGTGTCCATGACGGTGTATTCGTCGAACTGCGAGGAGACGAGACCGGTCTTCTGCCTGAACGCGGCGAGATCGGCATCCGTCCACCAGTTCTTGAGATTGCCCTTCGGGTCGAACTGCGCGCCCTGGTCGTCGAAGCCGTGGCTCATCTCGTGTCCGATCACGCTACCCATGCCGCCATAGTTGACGGCATCGTCTGCCGTCGCCGAGAAGAACGGCGGCTGAAGAATTCCCGCCGGGAAGACGATCTCGTTCATGGACGGGTTGTAGTACGCGTTGACCGTGGGCGGAGTCATGCCCCACTCGGTCCGATCAACCGGCTTGCCGATCATGTCGAGGTCGCGCTTCCTCTCGTAGCGGTTGATCGCGTAGACGTTGTCAATGAATGGCCCCTTCCTGATGGAAAGAGTCGAATAGTCGCGCCACTTGTCGGGATATCCGATCTTCTCGGTGAACGCGGCGAGCTTGACCAGCGCCTGCTGGCGAGTCGCCTCGCTCATCCACGGCAGCGAGTTGATGCGATCGCGCAGCACGGCCTCGAGATTGTGGACCATCTCCAGCGCGCGAGTCTTCGCGCTCGGCGTGAAGTTCTGCTCGACATACGCCTGGCCAAGCGCGTCGCGGAGCCCGGCATCCGCCGCAAGCGTGCAGCGCTTGTAGCGGGGAAGCATCTCGCGTGTGCCGGTCAGCGTCTTCTGGAAGTTGAAGTTCTCGTTCACGAACGCCGAACTCAGGAGAGGCGCCGCGTGTCTGAGAGTCTTCCACCGGAGATACGCCTTCCAGTCGGACAGCGGCGCATTCGCCATCAGGCTGTCCACGGTCGCAAAGAACCTGGGATTCTGCACGTCCACCGCGGGAATGCCGGGCCGGCCGACGTCGGCAAAGTAGCGCGTCCAGTTGAAATTCGGCGTCATCGAAGCGAGCTGCGACGCGGTGCGGTAGTTGTAGTTGGCTTCAGGGTCGCGGAGCTCTACGCGTGTACGAGCCGAAGCCGCCAGCGCCGTCTCGAACGCCATCACGCGCTTTGCATCGGAAGCCGCCGCCGTGGGCGAGCCGCCGCCGAGCTCGAGCATTCGCTGAATGTGAGCGACGTAGTCCCGTCTGATCGCCTGCGACGACGAGTCGCCCTTGAAGTAGTAGTCGCGATCCGGAAGGCCGAGGCCGCCCTGGGAAGCGCGGCCAATGACCGACGCGCTGTTCTTGGCATCCTGCGTCGAGCCAAAGCGGAAGAGGACCGGAACGCCTTCGCCCCGCGGCGTCGCGATCTCCCGCTGCAGCGTCGCGATCTCCCGCTGCAGCGCCATGCGGTCCTCGATCGCCGCGATCCGGTTCAGCCGCAGCTGAACGGGTGCCGCGCCCTGACGTTCCGCCGCAGCGGAATCCATGCAATTGCTGTAGTACGTGCCGAGCATGCGATAGGCACTGGCCTCCTTTGCGTCGGTGCTGGCCGCGGCCGACTGGAGTATCGAGGTAAGCGCTGCCTGGTTCTGCTCGCCCAGCTCGTCGAAGCTGCCCCAGCGCGAATAGGCCGCCGGCAGCGGATTGTTGCGAAGCCATCCGCCGTTTGCGAACTGGTAGAAATCCACGCACGCGTTGGCCGTCCGGTCCGCGTTCGCCGGATCGATTGGGACGGTTTGCCGATAGGTCCCCTGCGCGCCGGCGCCGGCCGCGAACAGGGTCATTGCGAAAAAGGCAGACATCCGTGAGCTACGTCGCATCCCGGTCACTCCGATCAAGTGGTATAGCGCTTTCCCTCCCGTTTCTTCCTGCGCTTCGGCGGAAGCATGATACTCCCCCTGCACTTCTCCGAGCCGCAGTGACACACGTAGAACTTCTCCAGCTCTTTAATGTTGTCGCCTGTACGCTCGTACTGATAGTCGTAGGCAAGCTCCACGCCGGGCTGGATGTTCTTCAGGGCGTATATCCAGATGCGATCTCCCTCGATGATTGCCTCGCAGTTCGGGTCGCAGGAGTGGTTGATCAGACGCGCCGTGTTCGTGCGGACGTCGCCGTCCAGGCACGTCTCGTCGTCGAGCGTGAAGAGGAACGTATGGTGCCGCGTCATGTTCTCTTCGTCGTACCGCCGGTCGGCCTCGTCGTTGGAAACCTTCTCTCCGGTATACTCGATGATTCTCTGACCGGGACGTATTCGCCGCCTCGCGAAGACTCCGCGACCCTGAATTCCTGACTTGCGAACCTCGTGGAGGTCGTTGCCGCGAGAGGCGCGGCGACTGATGCCGTTCTGCTTCACTCCATAGCCGAAAGAATCGTTCCCCGGCACTCGCCGAATCCGATGCGAGGCCTGCCGGGAGCTTCGAGGTATCCATTCATGATGACTTCGTCGCCGTCCTGAAGGAAGCGCCGCTCCTCACCGGTCGGCAGCACGAAAGGCCGAGTGCCGCGCCATGTGAGCTCGAGCATGCATCCCAGCGCATCCGGCGAGTCACCCGACACCGTGCCGCTGGCGAGGAGATCACCCGGCCGCATGGCGCAGCCGTTGCTCGCGTGATGAGTGAGCATCTGCGCGACCGTCCAGTACATCCCGTTGAAAGGGGCCCTGCTCAGGCGCGTCGGCGCGATGCCCTCCTGTCGCATCCGGGCGGAAGACAGATGCACCTCGAGGATCGCCGAGATTCCCCCGCGCGCCTCGTCAGTGCTCGACCGCAGATAACCGAGCGGCCTGGGATCGCCCTCCGGCCTGCTCGCCGCGGGAACGCGGTATGGCTCCACGGCCTCCGATGTAACTATCCACGGCGAGACCGTCGTCGCGAAGTTCTTCGCCAGGAACGGTCCGAGCGGCTGATACTCCCACGCCTGGATGTCGCGCGCCGACCAGTCGTTCACGAGGCAGAATCCAAAGATGTGCGAAGGTGCGTCGTTCAGAGCGATCGTCTCGCCGAGCCGCGTTCCGCGCCCGACGAAGAACCCCAGCTCGGACTCGTAGTCAAGCATGAGCGATGGCCCGAAGCTCGGCCCAGCCGCATCAGCGGCCTTCGTCTGGCCAAGCGGCCGTCGAACGGGCCCTCCGCTCGGAACGATGGATGACGCGCGACCGTGATACCCGATCGGCACGTGCTTGTAGTTGGGGAGCAGCGGGTTGTCCGGCCGGAACATGCTCCCGACGTTGGTCGCGTGATGCACCGACGCGTAGAAATCGGTGTAATCGCCGATTTCCGCCGGAAGCCTCATCGTGACGTCGTCCATCGAGGGCAGGATGTCGCCGCGCATCGCTTGCGCCTTCGTCGCGCTCTGCCCGCTCTTGCGCAACACGCCGCTGAACTCGGCGCGCAGAGCCGATAGCTGAGCGGGGTCGAGCGCCATCAGCGTATTGAGAGACGGCTCGTCGCACGCCCGCGCCGCTTCGGAGTCCTCGATCAGCTCCGCCTGAACGCAGGCCGTGACGTCCAGCACGCGGTCGCCGATGGCGACTCCGACGCGCGGCGGTGACTGGCCGCTGGCTTCGACGAAAACGCCGAACGGAAGGTTCTGGATCGGGAAGTCGGCGAGCTGGTCGTTCGCCGACTTTACCCAGCTCCGCAGCGATGGATCGTGCGTGTCGTTCATCAGGGCGTCACAGGAGATCGAGCCGAGCCGCCTCGGCGACGGGCTCGGTGAAAGAGCACGAGCCGAAAGAGAGCGCGAAGCCATGGCGCGCGGATGCAAGCTGCGCGGACGAGAGCGCCGTACCGCGCCACCGGACGCCGCTTTCATCGAACTGGAAGGCGGCGGGGTCGGTTTCCTCGAGAATGGCGAGGACGGAATCTTCACTCATGCCCAACCGCGCGAACGCCGCGGCGACGAAGACGTTGAGATAGCCGTACATCAGGTCGGCGGGTGCGTGGGCTTCGTAGGTGAGCGGATACATAGCGCGAATTGCGTGATGCAACCCCGCAGTCGCCTTGAAGGGCACATCGTGGCGACTGCACGCAACGATGAAACCCAACACGTCAGGCGCCGCGGGAATCGCACCCGCGACGACGCCGCCGGTCCGGATCTTCGCCGCGGCGCGCGTTCCGGACAGCGCCGATATGAGCGGCTCGGGATCCGGCGAGGCCGGAATCTCGAGGAAGAGCTGAAATGATTCCGGGAAGATTCCGAGTGCGCGCTCGATGTCTTCGACGGACCGGACGGGGACTTCAATGGCGTCGCACACAGCGTGGCCAGCGGGCGATTTATTCCCGTGCCCGCGGTTGAAGTGGAGTACTTTCTCCTTTACCTGCTCCATGTCCGACGCGCCGATGACGCTCAGTCTCCACGGCTGCGAGGCGGCGCCGCGTGGCAGCACGGCCGCCGCACTTTCGGCGAACTCGTCGAGTCGGGCGGCTGGGAGGACGAACCGGCCCAGAAGATCGCGCTCCCTCCATCGCCGATAATCCGCGTACGCCCGAACCGCGGCATCCATCTCCAGCGACGCCGGGGGAAACAAGCCGGCGTAGTCTATCAGGCCGGCAAGGAATGCGCGCGCGGATGTCATTGCCGCAAATCTACCCGGGCCACGCTCCTTACAGAACCGGAAATGTGAGATCGCTAGAGCGTCCGCTTCACCACTCCGCACGCTATGCGCGCCCCGCTGTTTCCCGACGGCTGGGATATCTGATCGTCCGCCGCCGCGTGGACGACGATGGAGCTTCCATCCGAGTCGAACAGAGTCGTCGAGCCATCGGTAAGCGAGATGCGATCGGTCGTGAAGCTGGCTCGACCGAGTCCGTCCGAGCCCACCGTGAAGTTGGGCGCATCACCCGCGTGCGGTCCCGCCGGATTGTCGAGCCCATGCTGCCGTCCCAGCGGATTGTAGTGCGCGCCGGCAGACGCGAACGCGCCGGATGGATCGCAGGTGCCGACTGCGTGGAAATGGATTCCGTGCGGTCCGGGGGGAAGGCCGCTCAGCTGGACGTTGACGTGAACGACCTTGTCCAAGTCCTGCCACATCTCGGCGGTGCCGCGCTGTGCGCCAGTGGCATCCGAGATCGTCGCGTAAGCCACGGCGACGCGATTGAGAGGCGTCGGCGCGGACGCGCAACCGGCAAGCACGGCAGCAGCCACTGCCACGGGAATCATTCGAGCGATGGTACGTTGCATGGGGGCCTCGGCGGTGGATTCGATGCAGTGGCGGAAGCTAGCCGCCACTACCCAACGGGCAAGGATCGTGCGCCTAACGCGGCGGGATCCCGATGGCAGCCATCCACTCCGCGAGCCCCGGATAACGCGGCTCGACCTGCGCCAGGCGGACGGCCAGAGATCGAGCGCGCTCGATGTCCCGCGTCACCGCGTACGCCAGCGAAAGCTGATACAGCGCGGCGGGCATGTCCGGACTGAGCTGCAGCGACTGCTCGAGAAGCGCGATGGCCCGAGGCGCATTCTTCTCCTGCATCGCGACCACCCCGAGCGTGTAGGCCGTGAACGCCGTCGGCTTGATCCAATAAGCACGCTCGAGATACGGGCGCGCGCGCTCGGGCTGACTCGCCGAGAGCAACGCCCGCCCGGCCAGACGCCACGCCACCTCGATCCCCGGCTCGTCGCGGATCAATCCCTCGTACTCCGCCACCGCGCGGTCGGGATCGCCTGCCTCGACATAACGCTGGGCCAGCATCGATTTTGCCTGCGCCCACGGCATGCCGCCGCGCGACACCGTGAACGCGAGACTGTCGAGGAAATCCGTCGGACGATACGTGCCACGATAGTCAAGCTGGCGTGATACGGGAAGAAATGGCCAGCGCGTAGTCACAGTCCTGATCGTGTGATAGGCAACGCGCTGGTCCAGCTCGGTAAGCCGCATCCGCGCCGAATATGTCTCCCAGCCAGCGAACCGTCCCATGTCGGCGCGTCTCCCGAGAAATCCACCGCGTTGAAGCGCGTCGAAATACATCCGGGCGATGAGCACATAGCCGCGCTGACTTGGATGCACGTGCTCGAGAAAAATGTCCGAACCGGGAATACGATAGGCGGATGCGGCAGCCACTCCCTCGGCAACGGGCACGTAAACCGCGCCAGTCTCGCGTGCGACCTGCTGCACGATGCCCTGGAATACGGAGGGCGCGCGAAAGCGGATGACGTCGAGGTCGCGGGCGCGCCCGAACTCGGTTGCCGCACCAATGCTGTCGCCGGCGGCAAGCATCGCTTTCGCGGAATCGAAGACGAATGTCGCCGAGCTGTCGGGCGGGACCGCCACAGTACCGAACGGGGGCAGGTCTCTCAGGTTGCTCGGCGTGCTGCCAACGAACACGGCGATGCCGGCGCGCCGAAACGCGCCGATGGCGACACGCAGGTTGCTCTCGTACTGTCGCAGCCCGCGCTCGTAGGTCTTCCCGCCGAGGACGATGCGCTGGTCGCCGACAACGCTTTCCATGCGCGTTGCGTCGGCTTCGATCTCACGCGTCGAACGGCCTCCGCGCACTGCAGCGAGCGTCCTGTTCGTCGCGTTGCGTAGCAGCAGAAAAGTCTTGAGCCGTTGAAGCCGGAGATAGAGCCGGACGAATCCGGGGAACGATCCGAGACTCTCCGTCGAGCCTGCCCCAAGCGCGCCGTAGTACTCGTTGTGGCCGCCGTAGATGATCACCGCATCGGGCTTCTGGGCGATCACTTCGCCGGCCAGGTCAACGATCGTGTAACTGTTCGTCGCGGCCATGCCCATGTTGACGACTTCGACGGTATCGTTCGGAAGCACGTCGGTGAGTGCATCGCGCAGCACACGCGCGAATGTTCCGTTCGAAGGATACGGGAAGCCCGCGGCCGAGGATTCTCCGAGCACGAACAGGCGCATCGAATGCGCCGGCTTCTGTACGAGGAATGGATCTCCGGGGGGCGAGGGAGGATATTGCTCCTGCGGGAAGTAGCGCTTTCCGACCCGTTCGCCCGGCACTTTGTACCGCCCCTGAAGAACGGCCGGCGTGTCGAACGCCGCCATGTCGCCGCCGTAGTTGCCGAGACGCAGTCCAATCTCGAGCGCGGCGACGAGCAGGAAGGGCAGCGAAAGCGTTATGGCGAGAAACACCGCCGCCTTCGCGGGTGGCAGTGGTGCACGCGGACCCGCACCGCGCGAGGGGTTCGCTTCCGCATCCCGCTTCCTCTTTTCGTCGCGATACCGGTCCCCGGCCGGCCCCTTACCCGGCTTTCGGGCCATCCTAGAAAATCGTGTAGATGAAGGGAGCGAGCGCAGACCCCTGCGCGAACACGAGCAGTCCGCCGACGAGCAGCATGACGACGAGTATCGGCAGCAGCCACAGCTTCTTGCGCTCCTTCATGAACGCCCACAACTCACCGAGGAGCCCCAGGAATCCCATCGCTTCAATCTCCTAGAATTGTCTTTCCATGCGGCGCCGCCTGTCGGTCGGCGCCATGGGCGGCCGCGCAATCCAGTAGCTGCCATCGTCCGGCTTGTGCACCAGCGGATTGCTTCCGAACGCGCGGCGGAAAAATCCGACCGGTGTCAGTACCACAAAGTACACGATGCCCATGAAGATCGGCGTCGTCACTTTCGAGAGGGCGCGGGCGAGCGCCATCCAGCCGCGCTCGATGGAGCCGAGGCGCGATGGAGCCACGATCGCGGCGGCTCCGAGAACAGCGGCCAGCGCGCCAAGCGCGACCGGCACCCACTCGCGCCCGCGCCACCATGAGATGGTAGCGAGCACCGCGAACGCGGCAGCAAGCGTCAGCGCGAAGCGCCTTCCCTTCGCTGAATCGTACGGCAAACCGTTTTCGCTCATCGCCATCAGTCGAAGGGAATGGTGTTCTGCCATGCATCCTCGTCGAACCTCGGCTGCGCGGTCCTGGCGAGAATGAACGAGCCGATCACGAGATAGTCGAGATGCGTGCGCATGAAGCACCGATAGGCATCGCCTGGCGTGCAGACGATCGGCTCGCCTCTCACGTTGAACGACGTGTTGACGAGCAGCGGACATCCGGTAATACGGTCGAACTCGGTGAGCAGCGCGTGATACAACGGAGACCGGTTGCCGCTCACCGTCTGGATACGCGCCGAATAATCGAGATGTGTCACCGCCGGAATGTCGGAGCGCGGAATGTTCAGCAGATCAATTCCCCACCGATTGGTTCCCTCGGGAAGCGGCAGCCGCCGTTCGCCTTTCACCGGCGCCACGATGAGCATGTAGGGAGATTCGCCATCAAGATCGAAGTATTCGGACGCGCGCTCCTCGAGCACGCTTGGCGCGAACGGCCTGAAGCCTTCGCGGAACTTGATCTTCAGATTGATTAGCGCCTGCATGCGCGCGCTGCGTGGGTCGGCGAGAATGCTGCGCCCTCCGAGGGCTCGCGGACCGAATTCCATCCGCCCCTGGAACCAGCCGACAACCTGCTCTTCAGCGAGCACGCATGCGGTGCGCTCGAGAAGCGCGCGCTCATCATACTTCTCGAAGACGGCGCCGCACTCCGCGAGCTCCGCCTCGATCTCGGCGTCCGTGAATTCAGGGCCGAGCTGTGCGCCGTGCATCGAGTCGGTCGCCCTCGCCGTGCGCGGGCTGTCGAGGTAGCGATGCCACCCCAGCAACGCCGCGCCCAGCGAGCCACCCGCGTCTCCCGCCGCCGGCTGAATCCACACGCTCTCGAATGGGCTCTCGCGAAGAACGCGCCCGTTCGCGACCGCGTTGAGCGCCACTCCTCCGGCGAGGCATAACGATCGCGACCCCGTCTCACGGTGCGCTGTCTTCACCATGCGCAGCACGATTTCCTCGCAGACGTCCTGGACGCTTCGCGCGAGATCCATCTCACGCTGTGTCAGCGGCGACTCGGGCGCGCGCGGCGGCCCGCCGAAAATCTCGTCGAATGCCGGGCTCGTCATCGTGAGACCGCTCAGATAGTTGAAGTAGAGCTGGTCGAGCCGGAACGAGCCATCCTCCCGAAGGTCGAGCAGATGCCGGTAGATCGCATCCACGTACTTCGGCTGCCCGTACGGCGCGAGCCCCATCACCTTGTACTCGCCCGAGTTGACCCTGAACCCCGTGTGGTACGTGAACGCGGAATACAGGAGACCCAGCGAATCAGGCCAGTGCAGCTCACGCGCGAGCCGGATGTCGCCACCTTCTCCACGGCCGATTGACGCCGTCGCCCATTCGCCTACTCCGTCTATGGTGAGTATCGCCGCTTCGTCGAATGGAGACGGATAGAACGCGCTTGCCGCGTGCGATTCGTGATGCTCCGCATAAAGCACCTTGCCATCGAAGCCGCCGAGCCCATCGCGTATCGCGCGATCGGTGTAGAGCTTCTCCTTGAGCCAGAGGGGGCCGGCCTTGAGAAACGACGCGAACCCGCGCGGAGCGACACCGAGATACGTCTCGAGAATGCGCTCGAACTTGAGGAGCGGCTTGTCGTAGAACACCACCGCCTCGACTTCGCCGATCGCGATACCCGCCGTGCGCAGGCAGTACTCGGTCGCACGCGCCGGGAAGGCATCGTCACCCTTGTGTCGCGTGAATCTCTCTTCCTGCGCCGCTGCGATCACTTCCCCGTTCCGGAGCAGGCACGCAGCGCTGTCGTGGTAGAAGGCCGATACGCCGAGCAGGTGCCTGTCGCTCAAGCGCCGCGCGCCGCCATGCGGAAGGAATGCATGCGACGAAAGCTGTTCGCGCTCAACTCCCGCGCAAGCTTCCCGGCGAAGGCGGCGGGTTCATGCGCGCCGTTCGTTCGATGGCGTAGGTCGGCTTACGCCGCCGCCGCGTCCACCGCCACGGCCGTGAACTCGGCATCTATCGAAAGCTTGATCTCGTCGCCGAGGACGAATCCGCCCGTCTCGAGCGCCTGGTTGTAGACCAGGCCGAAGTCGCGCCGGTCGAGCTTGCCCTTCGCGCTGAATCCCACTCGCGAATTGCCCCACGGATCGCGTGCAGTTCCCTCATTCGTCACGTCGAGCTTCAGCTCGCGCGTCACGCTGCGGATCGTGATGTCGCCATAAAGGGTGAAATCCGCGCCGACATCTCCGTCGATTCTCTTCCCGACGAACCGGATCGTCGGCCACTTCTCCGCGTCGAAGAAATCAGCCGAGCGAAGGTGCGCGTCACGCTGCTCCTGGCGGGTGTCCACGCTTGCCGTCGCGAGATCTACCTCGAGCTCGAACTGTCCGGGCTGCGCAAGGTCGCCCTTCAGAACGCCCGTGACGTCGGCGAAACCCCCTTTCACGGTGGCGATCATGAGGTGCTTGACGGCGAACTCGACGTTCGTGTGGGCGGGGTCAATCTGCCAAGTCGGAATTGCGTTGGCGGCAATGGGCTCAATTGTGGTGCTCATTTGTCTGCTCCTGAATGGTTGAGTGATGATTTATCGGTGCCACGACTTTGCATATATGAAGCATCAAATCAAAAAAAGAGATCAGCCCAGCGCTCCCAGGGCGGACTCGAGCGCGGCAAGTTCCGACGGCCGCACCAGCTCAGCGAGCTCGGACTGAACTCGTGACATTTCCGTCGCTCCCGCCATCTGCTTCTGCACGCCGAGCTGCGTCAGCTCCGCCCGGACGCTGCGGCGATCTGCCGGATCATCCACCCGCCGCACCAGCCCGTCCGCCTCGAGTCGATCCACCAGCTGCGTGATGTTCGACCGGACGCAGCTTAGCCGCGCCGCGAGCTCGCTGAGCGTCACCGGCTCCCCTGCCTCGGCGAGCTTGGTCAACGCACTTTGCTTCGCCATGGACAAGCCAACAGTGCCAAGCGCCAATTCGAGGCGGTCGCCAACGACCTGCGCGGCATGCAGAATGGAGAAGGTGAAGTGAGTCGGAGCAACGGGTGTCGCCGGTTCCGGTTTGTCGTTCATGTATGAATAATACAGTGCATTCACACCGCCGTCAAGACCCCTTGGTCGGCTTCCCTTTCCCCTTCGATTTGCCAGTGGGACCCTCGAAGCGCTCCCGGCGAACGGTCACCCGCTTGCCCCGAATCTTCGCCCCTGCCATCGCTTCCACGACGATATCGGCGGCGGATTCGGGGACCTCGACGAGCGAGAACCCATTTCCCATTTCGATGCTGCCGATGTCGCGACCGGGAATTCCTGCCTCATTGGCGATCGCGCCGACGAGATCCGCGGGCCTTATCCCGGCGGTGCGACCCAGTCCGATGTAGATCCGGGTCATCTTCGTCTTCCCGGCGGTCTTTCCGGCGGTCTTTCCGTCGGTCTTTCCGGCGGTCTTTCCGGCGGTCTTCTCGCTGGACCGCGGCCTGGCAGGGCTCGCGGCATGTCGCTCCGCTCGTGGCGACACGGATGCAGCGCGCCTGGCTTTGTCTCGCGGCGGTGCAACCGAAGCGATCTCCTCTTCGTTTTCGCGCGGATTTCCGCCCGCCTCGTGTGCCAGCTTCACCGCGGCAGCCGCGACGTCCATCACGTCGAGGTCTTCACCGAGTGATTCGACGATCGTGCGATACTGATCGAGGGAGCCGTCTTCCACCGCCTGGCGCACTGCGGCGCGTGTCTTCTCGAGCCGGCGTGAGCGGAGATCCACGACGGTTGGCACCGGCTCTATTCGAATCTTCTGCCGCGTATGCTGTTCGATAGTGCGCAGCATCCGTGACTCGCGCGGCTCGGCGAGGGTGATCGCCACGCCCTCGCGGCCGGCGCGGCCGGTCCGCCCGATGCGATGCACATATGCATCCGGCGCCGAGGGTACGTCGAAGTTCACGACGTGGGAGAGGTGGCCAATGTCCAGACCGCGCGCGGCGACGTCGGTGGCGACGAGAAGATCCAATCCTCCTTCGCGAAATCGGCGCATCACGCGATCCCGCTGCTCCTGCGACAGGCCGCCATGAAGCGCTTCCGCGCGGTAGCCGCGCCCGTTCAGCGTCTCGGTCAGCTCATCCACCTCGGTTCGCGTACGGCAGAAAACGAGAGCAGATGCGGGATTCTCGATGTCGAGAATGCGTCCGAGGGCGGCGGGCTTCTGTTGCCGCTGCACCATGTACGCGACTTGCCTCACACGCGGCACCGTCCCCGCTTCCGCGCGGTCCGGCTCGATCCGCACGTTGACGGGGTCCTTCAGGTGCCGCTTCGCGATCGCCCTGATTCGAGGCGCGAGAGTGGCCGAAAAGAGCGCGGTCTGCCGCGGCGTCGGTGCAGCTTCGAGTATCGCGTCGAGGTCTTCAGCGAATCCCATGTCGAGCATCTCGTCGGCTTCGTCGAGGACGACCGTGCGCAGCTTCGAGAGATCGAGTGTCGAGCGACGGATGTGATCGAGAGCCCGGCCCGGCGTCGCGACAACGACGTCCACTCCGCGCCGAAGAACGGTCAGCTGCTGATGAATTGATTGACCGCCATACACCGGAAGCACGCGAGCTCCGACCGGCTTGCCGTACTTGTGAATGGCCTCGGCGACCTGCATCGCCAGCTCGCGCGTGGGAACCAGGATGAGAGCGCTGATGCGCTCACCTCCCCGTCTCCGGTCGGGATCGCCGGCGAGATGCTCGAGAATCGGCAGCGCAAACGCGGCTGTCTTGCCGGTGCCGGTTGCGGCCTGGCCAAGGAGGTCCCTCCCGGCGATCAGCGGGGGAATGGCCTCTTTTTGAATGGGTGTCGGCTCTTCGTAGCCAAGCGACGCGAGGGCGCGGCCGATGGGCTCGCTGATTCCGAGCTCGCCGAAACCGTCGGCTGGGGTGCTCGATTCTGTATTGGACACTCGAAGCACTCTCCTCGGGGGGCGTCGCTGCAAACTCAACTGCAATCTAAGCGGGCCCGGCAGCGAGGAGTCGCGCTCCGCGTATTTCACCGACGCGGCGGTGGATCACCAACCCGGAAATGAAGATGGCAGGTAGCGTGAGCAGAGGCGTTGCGATACCCTACCGACATCACGCGGCTATCCGCTCCGGGCTCATGATGGTCCTCTCTACGACACAAGACGCGGCGATTCCTGCAAGCCTCCGGCTTCGGAGAGAGCGTGCGGAGCGCGTCATGAATGCGCTTCGCGGCGCAATTCTCGTCCTGCTGGCGATCGCTGCGCTCGCGTATGCACCCGCGCTCGCCCCGGAGCTGGAGCGCGTCAATGCACTGCTCCTCGTTCCGACTCTCACGTGGACGCTGGCCCAGTACCTCATCTGGTACCGGAACCCGCAGCTTCCTGAATGGCTGCCGATGACGAACGCGATCGTTGATGTCACGGCCGTGACCGGAATCATCGCCGGTTACGCAGTCGCGGGCTCCGGCACTCTTGCGTTGCGGTCGCCCATCTTCATGATGTATTTCGTCGTGCTGGCGGCGCGGCCGGTGGCGTCATCGGTCCGCAAGACGGCGCTCGTCGCCATTCTCGTATTCGCCGAGTACGCTGCGCTCTTCGCCTGGCTGCTCGCGACAGATCGAATCGATCCGATTGTCAACCCGGTGATAGCGGTCGCCGCCGGCAGGCTGTCATATCTCGACGAAGGCGCATGCCTGATGCTGCTGGCGATAGCGGGCGGTGTGGCCACCTACGCGACTTCATGGGTCGAGCGTCTCGTAATTGAGTCAGCGACTGAATCGGCGGAGCGCCACCGGGTCGCGACGAGACTCGTGCAGGCGCAGCTTGATACGCTGCGGCTGCAGCTGAGCCCGCACTTCCTCTTCAATGCGTTGAACAGCGCGATGGCCCTCATCGCGACGAACTCGAAAGGGGCCGAGCGGATGCTCGCCGAGATCAGCGACTTCCTGCGCTCAGTACTCCACAGCTCGACGGAGCCGGAGGTGACAGTGGACCGGGAGCTGGCGCTGCTTCAGAACTACGTCGAGATCCAGCGCGTGCGATTCGGCGACAAGCTGATCGCGACATTCGACGTTGACGAGTCCGTGCGCCAGGCGATGGTGCCGAGCCTCCTCCTCCAGCCCCTCGTTGAAAATTCGATACGGCATGGGATCGGTCCGCGGGCTGCGGGCGGCAAGATCGCGGTGTGCGTTCGTCCCAAAGGCGACATGCTGCGGATAGACGTCGTGGACGATGGCGTCGGCCTGCCTTCCCGGCGCGCGCGGGAAAAACAGCGGGGACCCGGGTTGGGGCTCGCCAACACCGCGACACGTCTCAACCACCTTTACGGTGAGCGGCACACGTTCGAGACGGGGCCCGGCACCAATGGCGGCTTCGCGGTGCACCTGTCGCTTCCGCTCAAGCTTTCCCGTGCGACGAGCGCGCACGAACTTCACGGTATGGAGGAAGTGACGGCGTGACATCGGTTCCAGCTACTGCAGCCATCCGGATAATCATCGTGGACGACGAGGACCTCGCGAGGCAGCGGCTGCGCATGCTCCTCGCGAAGCGTCCGGACTTTGAGCTGGTGGGCGAGTGCGCGACGGGGACGGACGCGGTGCGGACGATCCGCTCGATCAAGCCGGACATGGTGCTGCTCGACGTGCAGATGCCGGAGCTCGACGGGTTCGACGTCATCAGCGAGATCGGCGCGCAGAACATGCCGCCGGTGATATTCGCGACCGCGTTCGACGATTACGCAGTGGACGCGTTCGAGGTGGGTGCAGCGGATTATCTCCTGAAGCCGGTGGACGAGGACCGGTTCAATCGCACGCTGGACAGGGCCGCCCGGCGGTTTCGCGAGGCCGGTGACGGCTCGACCGCGGCGCAAATGTCCGCGATTCTCCGGAAAATCTCGGCGCTCTCACCGTCCAGCACGCGGTTCGCCGTGAAGGTGCACGGAAAGGTGCTGTTTCTCGATCCCGCGGAGATCTACTGGATTCAGGCGCGGGACGACGTGGCGCGCGTGCATCTCGTCGACTCCGCATACGACGTGCGCGAGCCCCTCAGCCACCTCGAGGCGCGGCTCCCCGCCGGGTCGTTTCTCCGAGTGCACCGCTCTGTCATCGTGAATACCGCGCACATCCGGGCCGCGGAACCGTTCGACCAGGGTGACCAGATGCTGATCCTGCGGAACGGCAAGCGCATCACGACCGGCAGGAGCTTCCGCAAGATTGTCCAGGATTTTCTGCGCGGCGCAACCTGACGCTCATCCTGACGCTCACCCTGATCAATTTCAGCTTAAAGCCTGATTCAGAGGGCCTCTGGTGATCGCGCTGTGGTCTCCCATCACGTCGAATAACTTTGCGGTAATGTTGCTGATGGCTGGGCTCGACTTGAGAGCCGCGACGATCGGCCCGGCCATATAAGACTCCGCTGCAGCTTTGCTTTCGAAAAGGTAGATACCACCGGCCTCGTTTTCTGCCTCATTCATCAACCAGACCTTCCAGCGGAGACCGGGCAAGTCCGCAATCGGTTGTGCCACGTCGAGCCACGCTGCTGCCAAGTCGGCGCGCGGGATGCTGAACTTGAGATTCACCTGCAGTATTTGCTGTGGCATTCGGTTCTCCTGTTGTTTGGTACTGCCGATTGGATGCACATCTGTTAATCGGGCCGACGCGGCGACAGGCACCATGAGGTGCTCATACGGCGTTCCTGGCCACATGACGAACGGCTGCCCCGGATTGGTCGGCTCGCGCGGGTGCCCTTGGAGCATCCCGCGCGTGTTCAAGATCATCAGCGCCGGTCCAGTCTGGACGCCCGGTGTACCTGGCACCGTTGCGGCATGGGGATCGGCATTGCTTTGCGTCCAACTGCTCTGGAGCATGTACGCGATCCCGATCGGAAGATTTGGAGCGGGACTCTGATTCGACATCCATGCCTGTGCCCACGCAAGGCCTGCCTGATCGAAGCACATAGGTGCGTTGCCCGGGGTGGTCGGATCATCAGGGAAGCAGGTGAACTCTCCCGAACCCTTTCGCACGGTGCGCATCTGCCCCTTGCTGTCGGACGCGATCACTGTCGCGGTGCGCGCAATCGCCTCAGGGGCCGCAGACGTCGCATTGGCGATCAGGGCAGCATCGCCTGCCGGTACATCGATCGGCCTGGCAGGCGTGACTTGCGCGCTTGGCACACAGGCGCCAAGCGAGAGGAGCAGGACGGAGAGAGCTGGTAGTGCGGTCGACCGGAACATAGGACAGGACCTCCACAATGTGAATTGCCTACAAGGGAAAGCGCCGCAGGCGAACGGCTTTCGAGGCCTAGCATTAAAGCATCACTCGCATAAGGGCTGCCATGGCCATGTTTCGCCGGGGCCTTGGACGGCAAGGGGGCGGGCGAGCTTCGTAGTGGGTCAGTTTCGAGTTGGCAGGATGGAGGCGAGCCGCCCTGCTTGCCACGGAGACACGAAGACACGGTGAAAAACGCTTTAGAGGGAAAGGCGCTTCATTCCGTTAATGAGAGTGCTCGAGTTCCCAGCAAAGACAATCTTCGTATGTCGATTCCAGCAATCCCAACAACCGTTTTCCTCCGTGTGCTTCGTGGCAAGTGCAGAGACATGGCTAAACTGACCCACTACCCGCCGCTCCGATGCCGGCGCAGCCCCAATCCTCACAGAGACAGGGC
>JAUSJA010000030.1 GCA_030647905.1 Gemmatimonadaceae bacterium
CGCGGCGCACGGGATCGAAGGCGCTGAGGGTAACGGCGTCCGGGGTGTCATCTATGATGAGGTCCACCCCGGTGGCGCTCTCCAGGGCCCGGATATTGCGTCCCTCTCGACCGATGATGCGGCCCTTCATCTCGTCGTTCGGAAGCGCCACCGCCGAAACCGTAGTCTCGGCCGTCTGCTCGGCGGCGATCCTTTGAATGGCGAGAGCGATGATCTTTTTCGCCTCGCGGTCGGCGTTGCGGCGGGCGGTTTCACGAATGTCGCGAATGCGGTTGGCCGCATCGGCCTGCGCCTCGTCAACCAGCCGCTGCACGAGCTCGGCCTTGGCTTCCTGGGCGGAAAGCCCCGCCAGCTGCTCGAGGCGACGGCGCTCGTCGGCCAGCAGCCGATCCAGCTCCTGCTCGCGCGAGGAGAGAGCTTCCTGCCGGCGGCCGACGTCAGCGGTGCGCGCGGATGCCTCCTTTTCGCGTTGCTCGAGGAGGTCGTACTTGCGGTTCAGAACCGTCTCACGCTCCTGAACGCGATGCTCTTCGGCCTCTATCTCTTCGCGGCGCTTGCGGGCTTCGAGCTCCCAATCCTCGCGGAGACGGATGAGCTCTTCCTTTCCGCTGAGGACTGCGCTCTTGCGCAGCGATTCGGATTCGCGCGCCGCTTCGTCGAGAACGCGTTTCGCGGTCTCTTCAGCAGTTGATTTCGCCTGTAACTGCCGGGCCAGCTCGGATTTGGTGCCCGCCCGACGCCCAACAAAGAAAAAAACCGCGGAGGCTAGAGCAATGATTCCAGAGCCAACCGCGGCAATCCATGCCGTTTCAGTCATTTACCAGATCTATGCAGAGCCCGCGGCATGGCCACAGGCGGCCCCAAGCGCGCCGGAAAGTCGTCGCGTATCTGGGGGTAAACTAACTCTTACGCTTGGCCGGGGGGAGCCAGGGTCTGATTTCGTCGCTGAGAGCGTTCATATCCGCGGCGAGGGCCTCGCATTGCTCGCGCACCTCGAACAGCTCGCCAGCGATGCGGAGGGCGGCAAGAATAGTGGCCTTGTGGCTTTCGATCCGCGCACCGGACTCCATCGTCTCGGTAATGAGTTGATCAACGTACGCGGCGACGGCGCGGGTGTGTTCGGGGGAGGTCTCGGTGCGGAGCGTGTACTCGCCGCCCAGAATGGTGACCGTCACCACATTCTTGCGGGCGGTCACGTTGCGGCTCCCTCATGCTGCTGCCGGAGGAAGCGGACGCGATCGAGAACCTGGCGGGTTCGGGCGCGCGCCGATTCGAGGCGCTTTTTCAGCTCGGCGTTTTCCATCTCCAGTTTTTCCACGCGCTCGGGGCTGATGCGCATGCCGCCCGCGGACGGATCGATCGCCTTGACTCTCGCCTCCGCCTGAAGCGCGCGGCGACGGAAGCTCGCCAGCTCATCGCCAAGATGGCGAACGAGCTGCTGAAGCTCGTCGAAGGCAAGCGTGTCAGGACGTTCGCTGTCTGATGCCAAGTGTACTCTCGAGTGTTCCCAGGATTTTTGCCGTGCGGCCCTGAATCTCCCTGTCGCGTAGTGTGCGCTCCGGATGCCGGAAGGTCAATCGCCAGGCAAGACTGCGCGTCCCCGCCTCGACTCCGGCACCGCGGAATTCGTCGAATACATCGAGCGATTCGAGCAGATCGCCGGCCGAGCCCCGAATGGCCTCCGCCACCAGTGCCGAGGTGATTTCGTCCGGTACGAGCAGCGCGAGGTCAACCTCGATGGCCGGCATGTTGGCGATGGCGGTGTACCGCTTTTCCGAGGCGCCCGTTGCAGTAGCGGGGAGATCGATCTCCACGCCGAACACGGGAGTGGCCCAGACTGGTGCGTCGAGCACGAGGCGGGATACGGTGCCGACCGTGGTTCCATCGGCAGATACAGTCCACAACGCGTCTCCGACGGAGGGAGAACACTGAATGGCGGCGTCAGGATAGGCCACGCCGGCTATCGCTTCGGCAAGTCCTTTCGCGTCCCATTCATCGTAGTGAGGAGGACGTGGCTCGGTGAAATGCGCCGGCCGGCGGTCGCCCGTGACAACGGCTGCGGCGTGAGTTCGCTCTACCGGCGCGCCGGACGCTGCTTCACGCTCAGTCGTGAACACAGTCCCGATCTCGAACAGGCGAATGTTGCGCTGCATGTGGGCGAAGTTGTATTCGGCTCGTCGCGCAAGCGAATCGAGAACGCTCGCCCGCAGGTACGCCTCGTCCTCGGCGAGCGGGTTCCGGACGCGATGCGATTCGGGCCCTTCGCGGACGAACGGCATTGGCCGGGTCTCCAGCAGACCGGCGGCGATGAGCTCCGACCGGACGCGCCGCGAGACAAGCTCGAGCGGCGCATCGGGGACCGTGCCCGGGCGGAACGGCCTGATCTCCGACGAGAACGCGTCGTACCCGTGCAGACGCGCAATCTCCTCGATCAGCTCGATCTCCCCCGTGACGTCCGCGCGGAAGCTCGGAGGCGTCACGACCATCTCGTCGCGCTCGCGCGTCACCGCGAAGCCGACACTCTCGAGGAAACGCTCGATGCCGTCCGCCGGAATTTCCTCGCCGAGCACGCGGGCGACTCGCGATGGACGCAAGTGGATTGATTGTGGCGTCTCGCGCGGCTGAATCGAATCCGTCGGCGTTCCCTCCAGTACTCCGCCCGCCACGCGGGTTATCAGCTCGGCAGCATACTTCACGAGATCGGGAATCGCCTCCCTGTCCACGCCGCGCTCGAAACGGTAGCTGGCGTCGGTAGATACACCGAGCTTCCGTCGCGTCGCGCGGATGCGGCGGGGATCGAAGGCGGCGACCTCGAGCAGGATGTCTCTCGTGTCGGCGCTGACTTCACTTCCCTTCCCGCCGATGACGCCGGCGATTGCCTGTGCGTGTGCGGCATCTGCGATGACGGTCATGTTATCGTCGAGCTCGCGTTCGACGCCGTCGAGCGTCACGAGCCGCTCTCCTTTCGTCGCGCGGCGCACAACGACCTTGCCGCCACCGAGCTTCGCGAGATCGAACGCGTGCATCGGCTGGCCGAAGCCGTGGAGCATGTAGTTCGTCACGTCCACGACGTTGCTGATGGATCTTGCGCCGATCGCTTCGACGCGCGAGGCAAGCCATTCGGGGCTCGGTCCGACCTGCACTCCGCGAATGGTCGCAGTCATGTAGCGCGGCGCACCTTCGGTGTCTGCGACCGTGACAGTGACCGAGGGAGTCGTGGTCGGCGGAACCGCGTGAGTAAGCACGGCGGGCGGATAATGCGGGTGATGCAGTTCCGCGCCCGTAGCGGCCGCGATCTCGCGCGCGAGTCCGTGATGCGAGAGCAGATCGGGACGATTGGGCAGCACGTCCACGACGAGGCGTGTATCGCCGGCCGGCATGACGTCGAGGAACCGCGCACCGGGCTCGGCCTGCACATCGAGCGCGAGAATGCCCTCGTGGTCAGTGCCCAGCCCGAGCTCGCGCGCCGAGCAGAGCATTCCCTCCGACACCTCGCCGCGAATCTTCCGTTTCTCAATCCTGAGACCGCCGGGCAGTACCGCCCCCACCGGCGCGAATGGATAAAGAGTGCCCGCTTTCACGTTTGGTGCGCCGCACACAACGTCGTGCAGCACTCCGTCGCCCGCGTCCACTTTCGTCACCCAGAGATGTTCGGAGTTGGGGTGTCTTGCCGCCTCGACCACGCGTCCGACGACGATGCCGGCGAGGTCCTGACGCAAGGCGATGACATCCTCGACCGTGGCGCACCGCGCGGTAAGCAGATCGCGCAGCTCGATGGGTGAGAGATTGCAATCCACGAAGTCGCGGAGCCAGCGATACGAAACGTTCATTCCGCGAACTGCTCCAGGAAGCGCATGTCCGAATCGTAGAGCAGTCGGATGTCCGGCAGTCCGTACCGCTGCATCGCGATGCGTCCGGGACCCATGCCGAACGCCCACCCGATGTACTTCTCGGCGTCAACTCCGGCGGCAATGAGAACGTCGGGATGCACCATGCCGGAGCCAAGGATCTCCATCCAGCCCGTGTTCTTGCAGCCGGCGCATCCGCTGCCGTGACACAGCTGGCACTCGACGTCCATCTCCGCCGACGGCTCGGTGAACGGGAAGAAGCTCGGGCGGAAACGCGTGCGCGTCTTTCCGAAGAAGCGATTCGCGAAGTGAGTGAGCGTCGCCTTCAGATCCACGAAGCTGATGTCTTCGTCCACCGCCAGTCCTTCGAGCTGCGCGAACATTGGCGCGTGCGACGCGTCGAAGAAGTCGCGGCGATAGACGTTGCCTGGCGCGAGTATGCGAATGGGCGGCGGATAGTTCTGCAGCGTGCGGACCTGAACGGGCGACGTGTGCGTACGGAGAAGCACGTCGTCGCCGAGGTAGAGCGTGTCGTGCATGTCCATCGCCGGATGATCGCCCGGGAAGTTGAGCGCACCGAAGTTGTACCACTCCGTCTCGGCTTCGGGGCCGAGCGCGATGGTGAAGCCCAGCTCGCGGAAGATCTCTTCGATCTCCTCGATGACGACGGTGACCGGATGACGACCGCCCTTCCACCGGCGGCGGGCGGGCATCGTGAGATCGGTAGGCGAAGCGTCGCCCGTGCTGGTCGAGACGGCGGCGACTCGCGCCGCGAGGGCATCGTCGATCGTCACCTTGACGCGATTGACCGCGGCGCCGGCGGCCTTGCGATCCTCGGGAGCGAGCGCCGGAAGCTCCTTCATGAGCACGCCAAGCTCTCCGCTCTTTCTGCCAAGCAGATGATTGCGCGCGGCTTCCAGCTCCGCGGCGGAGGTCGCTCCGGAGATCAGCGCTGCAGCGCGGGCATCCAGCGCTTCAGCGGCTTGTACGAACTGGTCGAGCGTCACGTGGCGTGTGCGGCGTGTGCGGCCGTGATGTGATGAAATGACAAAGGGCGGCCCCGGAACGTCTTGCCAGGTTCCCGGACCGCCCTCGAAGCCGAATCAGGGATCAGGCTGCCGACGAGAGGGCAGCGCGTGCTTTCTCGGCGAGCGCGCCGAAAGCGGCCGCATCGTGGATCGCCAGATCCGAAAGGATCTTCCGGTCTATCTCGATGCCGGCCTGCTTGAGGCCGTTCATGAAAACACTGTAGCTCATGTCGTGCTGGCGCGCGCCGGCATTGATGCGGACGATCCAGAGCTTTCGGAAATCGCGCTTCTTGTTCTTGCGATCGCGGTACGCATACTTCCAGCCGCGCTCCACGTTCTCCTTTGCGGCCTTCCAAAGCTTGCTCCGGGCGCCGAATGCACCACGGGCAGCCTTCATCACCTGCTTCTTGCGCTTCAGGCGCACTACGTTCGATCTGACGCGAGGCATTGTGTGTCTCCCTTATGCCTGCAAGAGGCGCTTGAGTTTCTTCTCTTCGCCGCGCACCGAGATGGTGGTTGACTGACGGAGGCGGCGCTTCCGCTTCGAGGTTTTCTTCGTGAGGATGTGGCTCTTGAACGCCTTGAGGCGTTTCACCTTTCCCGAGCCCGTGATCGAGAAGCGCTTTCTCGCTCCCCGATGGCTTTTCATCTTCGGCATTTGCTTTCTCTATTGGTTGTAGTGACGGTGTCCGGGGCGCCTACTTCGGCGCGAGGATCATCGTCATGAACTTTCCTTCGAACTTCGGCTCCGTCTCGACCTTCGCGACGTCCGCGAGCTCCTGAGCGACCCGATTCACGACTACGCGTCCCAGCTCGGGATGCGCGATCTGACGTCCGCGAAACATCAGCGTCACCTTCACCTTGTTGCCTTCGCCCAGAAACTCGCGCGCGTGGCGCGTCTTGGTGGCAAAGTCGTGCTCCTCGATTCCAGGACGGAACTTCACTTCCTTGAGATGGATCACGTGCTGCTTTTTCTTCGCCTGCCTGGCCATCTTGGCCTGCTCGAACTTGAACTTCCCGTAGTCCATGATGCGTACGACGGGCGGACGGGCAAGCGGCGCTACTTCGACCAGATCCAACCCCTGTTCCACCGCGGCGGCTAGTGCGGTCTCGACGTCCATGATTCCGAGCTGCGCGCCGTCGGCTGCGATAACGCGGAGCGGGCTGATGCGAATCTGCCTGTTCACGCGCACGCGTTTTGTCGTGTCCTGAATACTCGCTACCTCAATGAAAGAATTAGGCTCGAGAAACGAAAAGCGCGGACCCTTGAAAGAGCCCGCGCGCAGACGGAGCCAAATGGACCTTCGGCGCCGAGTGGCTTGAACTCCTGCAGCACGCCTCGCTCGAAGACGAGGGCCAGAGGGTGAGGCAGCCCGCCCGGGCCGCCCGCTTGTCGTTTTGTAACTGGCTAAGGATAAACGAGTTGGCCCCTGCGTGCAAGCGCGGTCAGGCAGGTTCGGTCAGGCAGGTTCGGGCTTGAGCCGGTAACTCTTGCCATCGTGCTCGACCCGACCCCACGGGATCGTCGCGTCGTGCTCGAATATCAACAGCCAGTTCTCCTCCTCCGCCTGCCGGAGAATCCTCCTCTTGGTTTCCAGCGTCACGAGCGGCTCGACGTCGTAGCCCATGATCCACGGAAGCGGCAGGTGGGCATGGGTCGGAAGCATGTCCCCAAGATAGAACGCGCGCTCGCCTTCGGACTCGATCATGACACTCTGATGATATGGAGTGTGGCCGGGAGTCGGAACGACGCGGATCCCCTTCACTATCTCCTTTTCCCTGCTTACGAACTCGAACCGGTGCGCCTTGACCACGGGAATGAAATTGCGCTCGAAATAACTCGCCGCCGTGCGCTCGTTGGTATGAGTCGCGTAATCGTACTCGCCGCGCTTCACTATGTATCGCGCTCTCGGAAAGGACACGGCAACCTCGCCGTGCTCATCGAGATACGTGTTGCCGCCGGCGTGATCGAAATGCAGGTGCGTGTTGATCACGATCCCCACGTCCGCCGCAGCGACGCCCAGCTGCGCGAGCCCGTCTTCCAGCGACGTGCGGCCATTGCCCCCTTCGTTCTCGATTCCGTAGATGTCCTTGAATTTCTGGTCTTCCTTGTTGCCGGCGCCGGTATCCATGAGAACAAGACCCGACGCGTGCTCGACAAGCAGGCATCGCATCCCGAGCTGGATACGGTTGCGCTCGTCGGCGGAAACGCGTCTTTCCCAGAGCGGCTTGGGGACGACGCCGAACATTGCACCTCCGTCGAGGCGTTGACCTCCGGCTTGAATCGCGTGCACCGTCAGGCCGCCAATCTTTCGAGTCCGCACGAGCGGCAGTGGCTTCATGCGGTCGTGTCCCGGTTCACAGGCGACGGGAATGCACTTCTCCGCTTCTTCTTCGCCCGGGGGGAGCGCGCGCCGAGCAGAAGATCGAGGTCTTCCCACGTCGTGCATCCGCGCTGAGCGGCGTCGTCAAGCAGCCGGATCAGGCAGTGGGCCGTGGCGAGAGCATCACCGGCAGCGCGGTGCCGGCCGGCGATCTCGACGCCGTAGTAATTCGCCACGTAGTCGAGCGATCTCCGTGGAAGATGTGGCAAAAGGCGTCGCGCGAGGCGCACGGTGCATAGCCGGCGTCCGAACAGCTGCGT
This sequence comes from Gemmatimonadaceae bacterium, assembly GCA_030647905.1. Lineage (NCBI taxonomy): Bacteria > Pseudomonadati > Gemmatimonadota > Gemmatimonadia > Gemmatimonadales > Gemmatimonadaceae > Gemmatimonadaceae bacterium. The sequence goes on from JAUSJA010000030.1 coordinate 7,521, forward strand.
GCCCGATGCGCGGTTGATTTCGTGGGAGACGAACTTCCAGTCGAACGCGGCGTTGTGCGCGACGAAGACATTTCCCGCCAGCGCCTGCATGACTTCCGGCGCGATGACGGAAAACGTCGGCGCGTCCTTCACCATTTCCCAGCTGATATTCGTCAGCTGCGTGATGAACCGGGGAATGGATCGCTCCGGATTCACGAGCGTCTCGAACATTTCCTTCACTTCCCCGTCGCGGACGATGACCGCGGCAATCTCGGTGATGCGATCGGCGGGTGGGCGTCCGCCCGTCGTCTCGACATCCACGACGGCATACGACAGCCCGGCGAGCGGCTGAGCCGGGAGTCGCAGCGTCGTCAGCGTCCACCTGCCGAGCGGATCGCACACGAACTCCGGACGTCCCGCGAACATCGCCTGAGCCATGTGCTCGGCGACGATCCGCGGTGCCGCCGGAAGATTGCAGATGTGACCGATGAGATCCACGACGTCCGCCGGCCCCTTCTCGAGGTACTTCGCGGCGCGGTCCGTCAGCAGGGTCGGCTCGGGCCGGCTCCGAATGCCTCCATACGTCATGTCCACGGGTCGTCCCTTACGATCGGGCAGGTCATGCAGCGAGCACCGCCACCGCCACGCACGAGCTCGCCGCCGTCGAATGTGATAACGGCCCGCTCGTTGTCCGCGATCTGTTCGCTCCCGTCGAGAAACGCCCCGGCGGACACGATCGTGAATCCTGTTTTCTGCATCTCTCGAAGCGTCGCCTCGTTCCTCGAATACGACAGCACAAGTCCGGGACGCAAGGCGACGAAGTTGCAGCCCGATGACCACTGCTCGCGCTCCTGCGTTATCCGCCGGTCGCCACCGCAAAGTATGGGCTCCATGGGAATTCCGCACGCCTCGAGCGCGTGGAAGATGCCGGGCATTTCCTTCATTGACCCCGTCGTCTTCTTCCAGTGGAGAATTGACAGCCGCTCGGGCCCCATGAAATGTGGCGGATGAACGACGCAGAGGTCGCGGTCCACCTGCGTGAAGATCATGTCGAGATGGATCGCCGTCTGCTCCTTCGGCATGATCACGACGATCACGTCGGTGATCGCGGTGTGCTCGAACAGGACGCTGACGAGGTTATCAATCGCCGCCGGACTCGAGCGGTCGCTGAACCCGATCATGAGCGTGTCGCGCCGGAGCGGGTGGACGTCTCCGCCCTCCAGCGTGTGATTCATCCGGTGCTCCCGCGAGCCGTCGTAGAGAATGCCGGCGTTCGCCACGCGCGGGTTGAAGCGGAAGATCGCCTTCATGATGAGCTCTTCGGTCCACCGGACGCCGTAGCGCATGGAGCCGATCATCATGTGATCGTTGATTCCCATCGCCACGTCGCGCGTGAAGAACAGGTTCGGCAGCGGTGGCAGCATGTAGCCCGTCTCGTTGAGGGCGCGAGTGAGTTGTCCCGGCATCTCCTGCTTCCCTTCTATGAGAGTGCGCACCAGGTCCCGGGGCTCCATATCCTCCAGCTCGCGGGACAACGGTTCCGACGAAATAATGTCGAGCGTGTCCCTGATGAGCCGCTGCTTTGTGGTCTCGTCGCTCAGCACTTCCGCGAGCAGGTCCCGCACGTGGTGGACGCGACAGAACCTCTCGAGGATGGCGACGAACCGCCCGTGCTCGCGACGGGCCTGCGCCAGGTCCACGATGTCGTCGTAGAGGTAGTCGGCGCGGGTCGAGGGGGTTACGGCGAGCAACTCGTTTCCGGGCGAGTGCACCAGAACCTCCCGGAGCCAGCCGATCTCTGAGCTTACATGTACTGCCATCGCATCCAACTTAACGGTGAAGCGGACAGTCGGTCTTCCTGTTGCCGGTAAAGACATGGCTGCCTAACTTGTGAACTAATTCACAAGCATAGCCGCCAGTGAGACGGATCGCCGAATCAACTGTTCGCAGACTTTCAATTTACCTCAGCTTCCTCGAAGAGATCGAGGCGCGGGGTGTCCCGACGACCTCCAGCGGCGACCTGGCGAAACTGGGCGGCACAACCTCCGCACAGGTGCGGAAGGACCTCTCCTTCTTCGGGTCGTTCGGCAAGCGGGGACTCGGATATTCGGTGCCCGAGCTGTCTTCCCGCCTCCGCGAAATCCTCGGACTTGGCCGCCAGTGGCGGGTGTGCATCGTCGGAGCGGGAAAGATCGGTGCGGCCCTGGCGAGGTACGCAGGATTCGCCCAGCGCGGGTTCCTCGTTACCGGTCTGTATGACAGCGATCCGGCGAAGATAGGGCACAAATCACGCGGAATCACGGTCAGAAGCACCGCCGATCTGGAGCGCGACATCGAATCGGGGCGATACGACATCGCGGTCCTCACTGTCCCCGCCGAGAGCGCGCAGCCCATCGTGGATCGCGTGGTGAAGGCCGGTATCAAGGCGATCCTGAGCTTCGCGCCTGCGCAGATCACGGCTCCTCCCGACGTCGAGCTCCGGACGGTGAACATGGCGATGGAGCTCGAAGGCCTCACCTTCGCTCTGACCAACCGGCTCAACGAGCGTTGAACCTCTACGAGCGGGCCGCGTTGCTCGCCCGCATGAGTGCGGCCAACTGGTCGGGCGACAGAGTCTCGGGACGCGAGCGCGGATCTATGGCTAGATGATCCAGCACGGACGCGGACTGCTCGGCAGTGAGCTGGCCGGCCGAGCGTAACCCATTCACGATCTGTTTTCTGCGCATGCCGAACAGCGCCTGCACGAATGCGCGGAAAGGCGCCACCTCGTCTGAAGAGATGATCGGATCGGAGCGCGGTGTCACGCGAATGATCGCCGAACTGACCCGTGGAGGCGGCCTGAAGGCGCCGGGGGGAACGTCCCGCAGAATCTCGGCGTTGGACAACGCTTGCACGTTTACGGACAGTGCACCGTAGGATCGCGAGCCGGGCGGTGACACGATCCTGTCCGCGACCTCACGCTGGACGAGGAAAACAGCGTGGCGCGGAAAAGGCGGCTTGAGCACGTGGAAGAGGATCGGGGTCGTGATGTAATACGGGACGTTGCCCGCAACGACGAACGGTCCATCCACGAGCGACGCGATGTCCACTTCCAGAACATCATTCTCGATGATCGTCACTCGCGGATTGTCCGCGTAGCGCTCGCGCAGTGCCGCACTGAGAGCACGGTCTATCTCGATGGCGATGAGTGGATCGGGTCGCGCCGCAAGCAGGTCGGTGAGCGCTCCTCTGCCTGGCCCGATCTCCACCACGGTGTCGCCGGGCGCTGGCTGAATCGCGCTCGCGATTGCCTCGAGCGCGGACCGGTCAGCGAGAAAATGCTGTCCGAATTTCCTGAGAACCGGTGGACCGGCGCGCCGTTCGCGCACTGTCAGCTGCGCAGAACGAGAAGCGTCAGGTCGTCCGGGCTCGGAACATCTCCGCTGTGCCTGTGCAGCAGATCGAAGACGGCCGCGACTATTTCCCCCGGCGCCTTCGAACGATTGCCGAGAATGACGTCGAGCACCGCCGACTCCCCGAGACGCGCGCCGGCGGCGTTTCTCGAGTCCACGATTCCATCGGTGAAGAGAACAAGCAGGTCCTTCCCCTTCTGCCACGGCACCGATTGCGCGCCGGGCGCCTCATCGCTCAGTCCGAGCGGAGGGCCATCCGCCGCAAGCCGCCGCACCGCGCCCTCGGGACCGATTACGAATGCGTGAGGATGTCCGGTGTTGGCGTAATGCAGCGTACCCGATCCATGCTCCAGAACGCCGAAGAAAACCGAGATGTACATCTCCGTACTGGAGAGCTCCTCGCGTAACGTGCCGAGCAGCATCGCCAGCATCTCGCCGGGATCGCGGGCGCTCTGCGCATGAATCGCCGAGGCGCTCATGGCAAGAGCCATTATCAGCGCTGCGCGATAGCCGTGGCCCGAGACGTCACCGATCATCACTCCGGTACGGTTTTGCGGCATCCGGAAGAGATGATAGAAGTCTCCTCCCACGCTCTCGGCGGGAACGACGCGGGCCGCTACTTCGGCCTCGGGAGAAACGATACCGGGTTTCGGAAGCAGCTTCATCTGCAGGTCGTGCGCCAGATACATCTCCTGCTGGAGACGCTGCTGCTCGAGGGAGGCGCGGACGAGACGGGCGTTCTGAATCGCCGTGCCGATCTGCGTCGCGATCGCGGCGACGAGCTTCTGATCGCCGGCGCTGTATGGTTGGCGCGATCTACGGTCAGAAAGGTTTACCACACCGAGCGGCTCGCCTCCGGCCGGAGTCGTCCACATGATGGGAACCGAGAGCATCTCTCCGCGGCGATAGGGTCTCTCGGCCTCGCATTCCATGACGCCCGCTTCGACCGTGAGGGGATGGTGCGTGCGGAAAACGCGCGCCGACACGCAGTCGGGATCGTCCACGCGGATCGGAGGGGCGGTGTGCGCGTCGGTTCCGATGGCGGCGACGACGTGCAGCATTTCTGTCCCCGGCTCGTGCACGAGTATCGAGGCGTGTCGCGCGCCGACGGTCTCGGAAATCTCGGTGAGTATCGTCGAGGCCGCTTCCTCGAGTGTGACGGTGCGCCCGAGGATCTCACCGATTGTATAGAGGAGGTTGATCTCCTCGTACCGTTCGGTGAGCTCGAGGGCGGCGTGCTCCACTTCCTGCGCGCCGCGAAGAATCTGCGCGACTACCGGAAGCAGCAGACGGAGGTGGCTGTCTCCCGCGGGTGTCGCTGGATCGCAGTTGGTTATGCCGAGCCAGGTCCTCTTCACGCCCGGCACCGCGGCGACGACCATCGTGCCGTCTCCCACGGTCATCGGCACAGATGAGCCTGCACCGGGAAACGCATCGGGAGTCGGAAGCCGCGGGCTCGAGCGCGCCACGAGGGCGGGGCGCTCGGCGGCAGTGTCACGGGCGCTCCAGACGGCGGCATCACACCGCGTCGCTTCGCGGAACGCGATGAGCACCGCCTCGAGCTCTTTCATTCCCGGCGCAGTGTCAGTCTTACGACGTTGCCATCGGACTGGAATCGCTCGACGCGGTCCATGAGCGCATGCATCAGGAAGAGCCCCCGCCCGTCTTCGTGATAGATGTTCTCGGGCGCAGTGGGGTCAGGGCGCGGGGCGCCCAGATCGAACCCGGGCCCTTCGTCCATGATGTCGAACACGAGCGCGTCATCACTGACGACCGCGCGCACGCGGACGTGCTTGTTGGCGCCGTCTCCGTTTCCGCGAAGAATCGCGTTCGAGATCGCCTCGCCGAGTGCAATCCTCACGTTGAACGAGCACTTGTCGGCGGGCACGTGGAACTCGCGACACTTTCGTGTCGCGAGCTCGACGACCCCTTCTATGTACCTGACGTCGCTTGGAATCTCGATATCGAGCGCGACGTGGGTCTTGCCCATCAGAAAGTCTCGAGCGCGCGCTCCCGCGTGTCGGAAATCTGAAAGAGCGTGTCGAGCTTGGTCAGCTCGAAAAGGGTCTGGAGGTCATCGTTCAGATCGGCGAGGCGGAGCTCTCCGCCCTGTTCCCTGATCTTCTTCGAGAGCGAGACCAGTACGCCGAGTCCGGAGCTGTCTATGTAGCCGGTCTGGCTGAAATCAATGAGAAACTTTTTCTCGCCCTTCTCGAGCTCGTCGAGCACCTTCTGCTTGAGCTCCTGGCGATTGCCCACGATCAACTGGCCTTCGACGTCCACTACGACTATCTCACCCTGCTTACTGATTGCGAAACTCATGCTTGTCTCCGAATGTGGTCAGAAGCGGCCCGGCCACCGACTTGAGCGCCGTTATCGCGGCGACGTTAATAATGTCGTCCGGCTGTGCCCCGCGCGAGAGATCGGCGGCCGGCCTCGCGAGTCCCTGCAGCACCGGTCCGATCGCGCTCGCTCCGCCGAGACGCTGAACGAGCTTGTAGGCAATGTTGCCCGCGTCGAGTGATGGAAACACGAGCACGTTGGCATCGCCCCGGATGCGGCTCCCAGGTGCCTTCCGGGTCGCCACCGATGGGACCAGTGCGGCATCACCTTGCAATTCTCCGTCCACGGCGAGGCTGGGGTCACGCGACCGTATCAGCTCGAGGGCCTCGCGCATGAGATCCACGCTTGGACCCGACCCGCTACCGGCTGTACTGAACGAGAGCAGCGCCACACGCGGCTCGTCGCCGACGATGCGCCGCCGGTCGGCGGCGGCGGCCAGCGCGATGTCGGCGATCTGTTCGGCGGTAGGGTACGGGACGACAGCGCAATCGGTGAACGTCAGAACTTCGCTGGACGCCTCCCACTTGATGCCCGCTACCATGTAGAAGGAGCTGGAGACCGTCCGGAGGCCGGGCTGCACGCCGATGATGCGGAGAGCTGCGTGCAGCACTTCGGCGGTGGTATACGATGCGCCCGCGACACATCCGTCGAAGTCGCCCGAAGCCACGAGGCGGTCGGCGAACTCCAGCGGAGACGAGGAATCCGATTCGATCGTCGCCGCGCCCGTCTGTCGCGCCGCGGCATACGTATCGGGGCGCGCCGGGTCGAGAACGAGGACCGGCCGAACGACGCCGCTGCTCGCGAGTGACGCGACGGCAGCCAAGACCCGTTCGTCATGTGGTTCCGGAAATACGATCGCGCATTCGAGCGCGGACGCGCGCGCTCGAATGCTGTCGATGAACGCGCTCATCCTCCGGATTTCAATTCGGCGTATTTGTTTCTCAGCGCGGCGGCGACAGCAGGATGCACGAGGCCCTCCAGGTTCCCGCCGTACTGCGCAATTTCGCGGATGATGCTCGAGCTGATGTATGTGGTCTCGACCGACGGGACCATGAACACGGTCTCCAGGCCGGGCGAAAGGTTGCGGTTCATCAGCGCCATCTGGAATTCGTATTCGAAGTCGCTCACCGCGCGAAGGCCGCGGATGATCAGCGATGCGCCGACCTCCCGCGCGAAGTCCACGAGCAGCCCCTGGAACTGCCGCACGTCCACGCAAGGATCGCTTCCCGACGCCAGGCGGATCAGCGCCATGCGCTCGTCGGGACTGAACAACGGCTTCTTCGAGCTGTTGTTCGCAACCGCCACGACCAGCTTGTCCACGAACTCGCAGCTGCGGCGGATGAGATCCTCGTGACCGCGGGTGATCGGGTCGAAGCTTCCGGCATAGATGGCGATTGTGCCCACGCTACTCCTCGCTGCGATAGAATGTGATGGCGCTCGAACCGTACCGCCTCGTGTCGGTGGCTCCAGGGAGCTTTTCCCGCGAATCATGCTCGATACTGAGTATCCGCGCGAATGGCCGCGCGAGCCAGACCTCGGCGAGCCGGGCGGCGAACCCTCCCGTGTAAGGAGGATCAGCAACCGCGAGATCGTATTCGTATGAACCCAGACCTTCCGCGAAGCGAACCGCATCGGCGCGACGGATGACCGACGCATCTCCCGCGTCGAGAAGATCGAGATTCTTCTGGAGCACCCTGATGGTGCGTAAATCCTTCTCCACGAAGTCGGCGGACGCGGCGCCTCGCGACAGTGTCTCGAGCCCGAGCGCGCCTGACCCGGCGAAGAGATCCACCACCCGGCTTCCAGGAATGTCGCGCTCCAGAATGCTCATCCACGCTTCGCGAACGCGGTCGAGTGTCGGACGTACGGCGAGGCCCGGGGGCGCTTCTATTCTCCTGCCCCGCCAGCGACCCGCGACGATGCGCATCGTCAGCCGTCTGTCGCGGGACGAGGGCAGATGTCGGCAATCCGCGCCTGGAGCCGGCTCTCGCCTCTGTACTCGTCGCGCTCGAGGCGGAACGCGATGTCCACCGGCGTCGTCGTGTTGAACTCCGCGACCCGATGAGCGAATCCCCATCCGATTGCCTCGAGCTCGCCCGCGCCCGTATAGAGGCGAAGCTTGAGGCCGTCGCGGCCGACGAGCTTGGGCGGTGCGGCGAGGCTCACTCCGCGCGCCACCAGCACCGGTGTTGGATTGCCGACGCCAAACGGCTCAAAATGACGCAGCATGCGCTCGAGCTCGTCGTCGGCGCGATCGATCGCGACCTCGAGATCAATCTTTACTTCGGGCACCAGATCCTCCGGGCGGAGCATGCTCGCCGCGACGTCGTTGAACCGGCGCGCGAACTCCGCGACCCGGTCACGCGCGATCGTCACGCCAGCGGCAGCGCGGTGCCCGCCATATCGAATCAGGAGGTCACCGCACTTGCCGAGCGCGGCGTGGAGATCGATCGCGGGAATTCCGCGGCCCGACCCCTTCCCTGTCTCACCGTCGAGCGCGATGAGAATCACCGGACGACCGAACTCCTCGACGAGCCGCGATGCGACGATTCCGATGACACCGGGGTGCCACCCGTCACGAGCGAGCGCGATGCCGAACGTGGTCGCGGGATCGAGCTCCATCGCCATCTCACGCGCCTCCTCGAGCGTCGCGCGATCCAGCTCCTGCCGCCGCGCGTTGAGCTCCTCGAGCTCGCGCGCGATAGTGTTCGCCTCATGCACGTCGGACGTCAGCAGGAGCTCGACGCCGCGCATCGCGCTGCCGATTCGTCCGGCCGCGTTGAGACGCGGGGCGAGTATGAAGCCGACGCGTCCCGCGGTGATCGGCTTTCCATCGAGTCCCGATGCGCGAAGCATTGCCCCCAACCCGACGTTGCCGGTATCGGCAAGCATGCGCAGACCATACCGCACGAGAATCCTGTTCTCACCGCGAAGTGGCGCAACATCGGCGACCGTCGCGAGCGCGACGAGATCGAGCATGCGCCAGATGAAGGCGTCGTTGCGACCGAGATGCTTCGCCAGCCCAAGCGAGAGCTTGAATGCGACACCGACAGCCGCGAGATCCTTGTCGGGATACTCGCATCCCTCCTGCCGCGGATTGAGGACCGCGAGACACTCGGGAAGCGCCTTGCCGGGGAGATGGTGATCGGTGACGATGACGTCTATCCCGGCGGCGCACAGGTTGGCGACCGGCTCCGCGGCGCTCGTCCCGCAATCACACGTGAGGACGACATCGGCCTTCTCGTCGATCGCTGCGCGAACGCCCGCCGGTCCGAGGTCGTATCCGTCCTCGATGCGTCGCGGAATGAACGGAACGACGTTGGCGCCGAACTCCCGCAGCACGCGCGTCATGAGGGTGGTGGAGCAGATGCCGTCCACGTCGTAATCGCCGTGCACGAGAACCGTCTCTCCCGATGCCGCCGCTCGCGCGAGGCGCTCGATGGCCTTCTCCGCGCCCTTCATTGACAGCGTGTCATGGAGCTGATCCAGCCGCGGACGCAGAAAGCGCCGAGCCGATTCGTCGTCCGCGTGACCCCGGATGAGAAGGAGGTTGGCCACCTGCTCGGAGACCTGGAGACTCGACGAAAGCGCGGCAACGGCTTCCGGGTCGGGCTCCCGTGAGAGGACCCAGCGCGCACGCGCTCTTCGCGAAGGCACGGTACCGGCTGAGGGCACAGGCGTGGTCACGCTCGCATCCCCGTCATGTTGCCGCGGCTCAACCGGTCGCCGAGCGATAGAGAAGAACGCCGCACGCTTCACAGACGTCTATCGGTCCGTTCACGGCCATGTGGTTTCTGCGTTGCATCGGGATCGCCGTGTCGCAGTTGCCGCACGACTCGCCGCGAAGCGCGTAGAGCGCCTGGACGCGGCGCGTCCTGATACGGTCGTATTTCCCCAGAAGCGGGCGCGGAACGACGGCCGTCTTTCCTTCGCGAGCCGCGCGCACCGTCAATAATGATGCGTCAATCTCCGATTTCTCCTTCTCGATCTCTTCGCGCGCCATCGCCTGCTCGGCTTCGATCCCGGCGAGATCCGCGTCGCCGGCTTCGACGGTCGCGCGAAGCTCAGTCAGGCGTCGCGAGAGCGCCTGAAGCTCACTCTCGTCCTCGGCGATGATGCGCCGCGCCGATTCCACCTGCGCCATGGCCGCAGTGGCTTCCTTCAACCGCTTCACGGCGTCGAGCTGCGCCAGGTTCTTCTCCTGCATCTGCTTGTGCTGCGCGACCTTCCCCTGAAGCTCGCGCTGGCGTTTCTCTTCCGCCTCAACCGCCGCGCGCGATCGGCTCACCGCCGTCGCTGCCGCTTCACGCCTCTTGTCCAGCGCCGCCATGCGCGGCTCCAGGTTGCGTCTACGATTCTCCAGCTCGAGGATTCGTGCGTCATCCTCCTGCAGCGCCAGCAGTGCTTCAACTTCACTTTGCATGACGATCTCTCCGGTTCAGCGTGTCCTTCCGCGGCGGAATGCCTTGAATGTCATCTTTCCTGATGCCCTCATCTGTACAACAAGCTTTTGGCGCTCTCCCTGCAGAAGCTCCTTCTCTTCTTCATTCGCCAGCGGGAGCAGCCGGTCTATCTCCAGCAACCTGTCTTCCATGTCCCTCACATGCAGCCGTGTGATGGAATCGTCCATCGTCTTCTGCGCGTCCATCAGGCTCCCTCCGGCGCCGAGCAGCTCCTCGGCCTCCTCGAGCGCCTCGGGATCGAGAGACGCAGCGAGCTCCTCGAGTGCGGTGTCCTCACCTGCCTCGAGCAGCGCCACAAATACGGCGCGATAACGCGGATCGTGAAACGAGTCGGGACCGATCCGCTCGGCGATACTCTCCACTCTCGACCTCTGCTGCAGCATCGCTCGGACCAGTTCGCGCTCGGCCGAGCTTCCGGCATCGCGACGCGGATGGCGCTGGTCGCCGTTGCGACCGCGAATCGCGGGTCTCTGCACGGGCGCGGACTGGGGTCTCGAGGGCTCGCCGGATTCGTGGCTCTCCCCCGATGCCCCCCGTGGGCCGAGCTCGCGCAGAAGGATCTCGCGATCCACTCCGGTCACCTCGCTCGCTCGACCGATATACAGATCACGCATAATTTCGTCGGCAGTCGCGCGGATCGTTGGCAGCAGACGGTCGAGCGCGCGACGCTTCTTCTGCAGCTCTCCGAACCACCCGGCGCGATCGAGGATCTGGATTTTCCGCTCGAACACGTCGATCGCCGACGACAGCTGCGATTCCAGGCCCGCAGCGCCGTGCGCACGCGTGTACGTGTCAGGATCGTCACCGGGAGGCATGGTCACGACTCTCACCGAGAATCCCTGCCTCAGCAGCTCGTCCCCCGCGCGAAACGTCGCCTTGAGCCCCGCCGCATCGCTGTCATACAGAAGAAAGACATTGCGCGTGTATTTTCGCAGCAATCCAACCTGAGTCTCGGTAAGTGCCGTACCAAGGGGCGCCACGACCTCCTCGATTCCCGCGGACATGACGCGAAGAGCATCGAAGTAGCCTTCGACCACCAGTGCGCGATCGGCGCGCCGAATGGCGTTGCGCGATCGGTTGAGCCCGTACAGAAGCTTACCCTTCGTGAACACGGGTGATTCACGCGAGTTGAGATACTTTGGCTCACCCGGACCGAGAAGCCGGCCGCCGAAACCGACGTTCCGGCCCTGGACGTCGAGGATCGGAAACATGAGCCGGTTCCTGAATCGGGGACGCGGCTCGGCGTCCTGATCGGCGGTGACGAGCAACCCGCCGTCGAGCATGCGAGCGTCGTCGAAGCCGAGCGCGTTCATGTACGTCCGCATGAGGCCGATCTCCCGGGGCGCGAAGCCGAGGCCGAACTCTTCGCCAGCCGCGCGTGATACATCGCGCTCGGCGAGATACTCACGCGCCTGAGCACCGACACTTTCCTCCCATAGCACCTTCTGAAAGTAGGCGGCGGCGGTCGCCTGCAGCTCCCACAGCGGCTCGCGGGGATCCGGTCCTTCGCGGCGAGTCCTGGTGTCATGAACTTCTATTCCCGCCTTCTCGCCCACCATCTTCACGGCTTCCGGCCATTCCACGCCGAGCCGCTTGGTGAGGAACTTGAACACGTCGCCGCTCTCGCCGCAGACGAAACAGTGATAGAGCCGCTTGGCCGGGACTACGGAAAAATTGCGGCGCGTGCCCTGGTGGAAAGGACATGGACCGCGAAAATCGGAGCCCGTCCGCTTGAGCGGCACGTACTCGCCGATGATGGCGACGATGTCCGCCGCCTCTCTCACCTGCTCGATCACTTCGTCGGGAATCACGCCAGCTCGGCCACGGTCACGCCCGCGCCTCCCTCGTTCCAGGCGCCAAGACGAAAGCTGGCGACGCGCGATTCCTTCCGCAGCATCTCCGAAACGCGCTCGCGAAGGGCGCCAGTTCCCTTGCCATGAATGATGCGGATGGACTTGAGATCGGCGCGAACGGCGGAATCTACCGCCTGCATCAGCAGGTCCTCGATCTCACCCGCTCGTAACCCGCGGAGATCTATCTCGCTCTTCGCCTCGACCTCCGGAATGTCGCCGCGAATCGCCACCTGAACGCGCTCACCGCCTGGCGGCCTGTTCGCCGGCGCGAGTGCTCTGCTCGGGACTGTCATCTTTACCGAGCCGAACGCAACGACTGCCTCTCCCTCGCGCAGCTCGATGACCCGCGCGGTGCGTCCACCGAGCGTGGAGACGGATACGTAGTCGCCTTCGCGAATCGGACCTCCCGGGACGGCTCCATCCACCGTCTCCGACGCAGGCTCTTCTTCCAGCGCCGCGAGGGCGCGGCCTTCCGCCGCCGCGAGCTCTTCCATTCTACGGCGCGCTTCTCTCGCTGCTTCCTCAGCGGCTGCCGCCGAGGATTCCTTCAGCTCGCGAATCGTTCGATCCACTTCGGACCTCGCGTCGAGCAACAGCCGCCTCGCCTCGCGGCGCGCCTCGCGCTCCGCGTTCTTTTCCCGCTCACGAACCGCGGCCTCCCGTTCGGCCACCCGCTTCGCGCGCGATCTTGCATCCACCGACATCTCCGCGGCTTCCTTCTCCCGTTCAGCCAGCCTCTGTTCGCGCGATTCAAGCTCCGCGAGAAGAGCGTTGATGTCGCGTTCTCCGGTTGGCAGCCTCGATTCCGCATTCTGCAGTACATCTTCGGGCAGCGACAGGCGGCGCGCAATGCTGAGGCCGTAGGAGCGCCCGGGGATTCCCTTGATGAGGCGATAGGTCGGCGCCAGCGCGACGGAGTCGAACTGCAGCGACGCGTTGACGACGCCGTCCACCTCGGCCGCAAGCTCCTTGAGCGCGCCAAGGTGAGTTGTCGCGACGGAGAGACTGCCGCGACGCGTCAACGCCTCGAGGATCGCGCCGCCGAGCGCCGCACCTTCCACCGGGTCGGTCCCCGAACCCAGCTCGTCGATCAGGACGAGAGAATTCTGCGTTGCCGACCGCAGCACCTCGACGAGGTTCCTGAGATGCGCACTGAACGTCGAAAGGCTCGAGCTGATGGACTGTTCATCTCCAACGTCTGCGTACACGTCGTCGAAGATGGCGAGCCGCGATTCATTGCCCATGGGGACCGGAATCCCTGACTGCGCCATCGCCGCGAACAATCCGAGTGACTTGAGGAGCACGGTCTTGCCGCCGGTGTTCGGACCGGAGATGAGAAGCGTCCGCTCCCGCGGTTCCAGAGTGAGATCGAACGGCACCACCGTGATGCCCTGCGCGACGAGAAGCGGATGCCGTCCGCCGAGGATCGCGAAGCCCGCCCCCGGATCGTTGAACTCGATCATGCCGCACCCGAGCCTGTCGGCGAATCGCGCGCGGGCGTAGAGCGAGTCGAGCACGAGCATGGCGTCGAATGCGACGATCAGCGCATCACGAAGAGGGCGGATCAACTCGCTCAGCTCGGCGAGGATGCGGTCTATCTCGCGGCGCTCCCCGGCCTCCAGCTCTCTGATGCGGTTCCCGGCCTCGACGGCAGCGGGCGGCTCGACGAAGAGTGTGCCGCCGGTGCTCGAGGTGTCGTGGACGATTCCGCCTACGACTGAGCGCGCCTCGCGGCGGATGGGGATCACGAAGCGCCCGTTCCTGACGCTCACCGACATGTCGGGTACCTGGAACCGCGACTCGAGCTTCGCCACGACTCGTTCGAGCATTCGCACGATCTCGCCCTCTGCGCCGCGCAGCTCGCGGCGAATACGCCGAAGGGCAGGCGACGCATCATCCCGTATGACGCCGTCGTCGTCTATCGCGGTCTCGAGCGCCTTCTCCTCTGCCCGCGCGATGATGTGGGCATCTATCTCAGGGCTGAGCATCGCGAGGGAGACTGCGGCAATGCGGTCATCCCGGAAGCTCTCCGAGGAAAGCCGAGAGGCGCGCAGGAAATTGCGCACCGCCAGCAGATCCCCGATCGCCAGCGAAGCCCCTTCGACGCGCAGGCGCGACAGCGGGCGGCGAATGTCGTGGACCTGCTGGGGATGCCAGCCGGCGTCGCCTTCGGCGAGGCTTCGCATGGCGGAGACGCGCGCGTGCTCGCGCTCGATCCATGCCCGATCGGCGGTCGGGCGGGATTCGCGCACGCGCTCCGCGCCCAGCGACGAGCCGGCGAACCCTGCCACGAGATCGAGGGCGGGTCCGAATTCGAGAACTCCCAGTGCGTGCTGATTCATGAATGCAAAAACCCGAACTCGCGAATGTCGTCGCCAGTTCGGGTCGTGTACCACCGGTGCCGCTTTCTCACCCCTGCTTGCCGAGCTCCTCGCGTGCGATCGCGTTGATCGTTCCGCCTTCCGCCCGTCCCTTGAACTGAGGGAGGACCTTGCCCATCACGGCGCCGATGTTACCCGCGCCAGCCGCTATCGCCGCCTGAACCGCGGCCCTCAGCTCATCGTCGCTCACCGCGGGAGGAAGATACTTCTCGAGAGCCGAGGCTTCCGCTCTCTCTTTGTCAGCGAGGTCGCCGCGGCCGGCCTTATCATACATCTCGACCGACTCGCGACGCTTTTTTATTGCCTTCCGCAACACGTCCACCACGTCCGAGTCCGCGGGGTCCTTCCGCATCTCGATGCGGCGGTTCTTGACCTCCGACAGGACCGTCCCGAGGAGCAGCGTGGCCGGCTTGTCCTGCGCTTTTCGCGAGGCATTCAGGTCACCCTGCAACCGCGCGAAAAGCTCGGACATGTCAGACCCGCCGAGTCCGACGGTTCTTGCGCATCGCCGTATTCAGCTTGCGCTTACGGCGCTCGCTCGGCTTCTCGTAATGACGATGCTTGCGAAGATCGGAAAGAATGCCCGCCTTCTCGCACTTCTTCTTGAAGCGCTTAAGCGCGCGCTCAAAGTTCTCGTCGTCATGAATTATGACTTCCGACAAATTCTACTTCCCCCCTTCGTGGCGTTTGCGGCGCCTGTGTAGGTACAGACTATAAAAATTAGTCGGCTGGCAAAGAGCGAGCAAGTAAAGCGCCCTCGCGGAGAAAGTATCCCGGGCAGTCGTGCCCGTCGTTTCATCCCGGAGGCCAGGCCATACGGCGCCCGCCAATGACGTGAAGGTGGAGATGGTCCACTGACTGCCCGCCGTCGGCGTTCGTGTTCGCAACCGTACGATAGCCGCCCTCGGAGATGCCTTCCTGCCGCGCGATCAGCGCGGCGAACGCCATCAGCTTCCCGAGGAGCGCTTCGTCATCGGTCGCATCAAGCGAGTCCACATGGCGCCGCGGGACTACGATAACGTGAACCGGAGCGACAGGGTTGATGTCCCGGAAGGCGATCGCATCATCGGTCTCGGAGACAATGGCAGCCGGTATGTCACCGCTGACGATCCGGCAGAACAGACAGTTGTCCGACATTCAGGAAGCCTCCCCGGTGTGTTGAGCCATTGGATCGCGCGCTCCCGTTCCGTTGCCCAGCCGCGCGCGAACGATCGCCAGCGCGGCGATGCCCGCTGTCTCGAACCGCAGCGTCGCACCGACGAGGGATGCGGGCTGGAATCCGGCCGCCACCATCTCGTCGCGCTCGCGCGCATCGAGACCGCCTTCCGGGCCGATCGCGATGACGACCGGTCCGTCGAGCGGGATGCCGATAAGCGGCGTATCGGCCAATGCATCGAGCAGGATCCGGACGCCCTCGGGTGCCGCCGCGATGGCCCGCCCGACGGGAGCCGAGGGATGAATCTGCGGCAACCATCCTCCGCCCGATTGGGTAAGCGCCGCGACCATCCTGCCTCGCAGCCGCGACTGGAATGCGGGACCATCGCCAGCCGGACCGACACTGCGCGAGCGGCGCCACATCACAGGACGCCATGTCGTCGCGCAGAGCTCGGTGGATTTCTCGGCGAGATAGAGCATCCGGTCTCTGTCCGCGACTGGAACCATCAGATGAACCGGAGGCAGATCGGCAATCTGCCACACGTCCGTGACATCCACCGTGAGCGACCGCTTGGCGACGCGGGCCAGAACTCCGCTCGCCGCGTTGCCATGCCCGTCGCGCAGCGCCACCGGCTCGCCCGCTCCGATCCGGAGAACGCGCACATGCTGCGCCGCTTCGTCGTTGAGGGAGACCGTCGTCCCCACAACGAACGCGTCGTGCGAAAAAAATGTTACAGCGCTCGCTCGATCAGAACGCTCCACCATCCCTCCTCGGTGTCTTCGGCAACAATCTCGAATCCTTCGCTGGCGATCGCGTCCACCATCATCGGCCTCTCGTCCACGAGAATCCCGGAGAGGATCGCGTGTCCGCCCGCGACCAGAGAATCGCGTATCAGCGGCAGCAGCTCGAGAAGAATGGACGAGATAATGTTGGCCAGCACCAGCCCGACAGGGGAGACGAGCGGCAGAAGCACCGCCGCGTCGCCCTCCAGCACGCGCACGCTTTCGGCCGCACTGTTGGCTGCGACGTTCTCCTCGGCGTTGCCGATTGCATCCGGATCCAGCTCGATGGCCGCAATCCGCTTCGCTCCGAGCTTCGCCGCACAAATGGAGAGAACGGCGCTTCCCGCGCCGAGATCAGCGACGACGTCGGGCATTCGCGGCAGACGCTGCATCAGGCGCACTACTCCGCGAGTCGTAGCATGCTCTCCGGTGCCGAACGCCATCGCCGGATCGATCACTACCTCGAGTCCGCCGCGCGACTCGCCGGCGAGCCAAGGTGGCGCGATCGTAATGTCGCCGAGCTGATGCGCGCCAACCGACGCGCGCCATGCGCTCCAATCCATTGCCGGAGCGGGACCGGTCGTGACGCGAGCGGCGGGATCGCGCTCATGAACCACGGCCTCGATCGCCGACGCGGAAGTGCCGGGCGGAAAATGGGTGACGATCGCCGCGCCGTCTTCCTGTACCCCGAGCGACCCGGCCGCGAACAGCGCGTCCACCACCGCCTGCGGATCGGCCGACGGCTCCACACGAACGGCGAGCCAGGGTCTGTCCTCGCGCTCGGCCAGCGAGTCGCTCACGCGGCGCGCGACTCGCTGCTCAGCCGCATCACGCGCCGAGCGATTCCTTGACCTTCGACCAGAATCCCTTCGACCGGCGCTGCGCGGGCGCGACCTGGATCTCGCCCAACCGCTTGATGATGGATTCCTCTTCCGGCGTGAGCTCCTCGGGAGTGTAGAGCTGGAGACGGACATGCAGATCGCCGACGCCGGATGCATTAACACGCGGGAGACCGCGTCCACGCAGATGAAACGCCTGCCCGCTCTCGGTGCGCGGAGGCACGGTCAGCGTGATGCTCCCGCTGACCGTGGGGACTTCCACGTCCGCTCCATGCACGAGCTGCGGATACGTGACGAGTACCTCGGAGTACAGGTCCTCCCCGTCGCGCTCGAACCGGGGATCCTCCTCGACCTCGAAGACGACGAGGATGTCGCCGCGGCCACCACCTCTCGGCCCGACGTTGCCGACGCCCCGCATGGTCATGTACTGACCCGTGGCGACGCCCGGAGGAACCTTCACGACGATGCTCTCTTCCTGTCGCACACGGCCCTCGCCACGGCACTTCCGGCAGGGTGACGTGATGATCGTCCCCTCACCCGCGCATGTCGGGCAGGGCGTGACGCTGATCACCTGGCCAAAGAACGACTTCTGCGCGCGCCGAACTTCGCCGGCCCCTGCGCAGGTGGTGCAGCGATTGGCGCTCGTGCCGGGCTCAGCGCCCGTGCCTTCACACTTGTCGCAGGTGGCGAGCAGCTTGACCGTGACGGTTTTTTCGACTCCGGTCTCCACTTCCGACAGGTGAAGCGGCATGGTGATCCGTATGTCGGAGCCGGTGCGAGGACCCGTCCCGCCGCTTCTTGCGCCGCCGCCGAACAGGTCGCCAAACCCCGTCATGCCGCCGAGGTCGCGCATGAAGATGTTGAGCGCTTCGGCAAGATCCACGTGGTGGAAGCCGCCGGCGCCGCCGCGAAGCCCCGCCTCACCGTAGCGATCGTACGCCGAGCGCTTGGTCGAATCGCGCAGGACGTCGTACGCCTCGGTGATTTCCTTGAATTTTTCTTCCGCCTCCCGCGAGCCATTGTTGCGGTCGGGGTGAAACGTCATCGCGAGCTTGCGATACGCTTTCTTTATCTCGTCATCCGAAGCGGTCCGGGGAACACCAAGGGTGTTGTAGAAATCGGCCATCTTGTGTTGTGCTATTCCAGTAGGTCAGTGAGGAGTCGCGAGGTGTGCGTCACGAGCGAGATCACCTTGTCGTATGGCATTCGCGTCGGACCGATCACACCGATGACTCCGGCCACCGCGCCCGAGCGATACTGCGCGGTCACGATGGTGAAATTCTCGAGCTTCGGATCGCGGTGCTCGTTTCCGATACTTATGGTAATGCCGGGCATGTCGCTGCGCTGCCTCAGCAGATCCGCCAGATGCTCGTGCGTCTCGGTGAGCGCGACGAGCTTCCGCATGTTGTCCACGGTCGCGAACTCGGGCTGCCCAGCGAGCAGCGAAGGCTGGCCGAGCATCACCGTGTCATCCCGCTGGATCGCGGAATCGAACAGCTGCTCGCCCTCCTCGATGAACACGTTGAGCAGCTCGGCGGCATCGGGCGTCGGCCCGGAGTCGCGGAGCCGCTCGCTGACCGTCGTCCGGATCTCGCGAAGCGTGAGACCGCCGATCCGGTCGTTGAGAACACGCGTGACTTCAGCAATGGCGGAGTCGGCGATCTCGCCCCGTGCCTCGACGAAGATCGTCCGCATGGCCCCGCCGGTCAACGTCAGCGCCACGAGCAGGCGCTCCGTCGAGAGCCGTACGAGATCGAGACGCTCCAGCACGCTGTTGTCGAAGCGCGGTCCAAGCGCGACGCCAAGCTCCTGCGCGATAACGCCGAGACTCTGCGCGGCGCGGCGCAGGATCGCGTCGACGGCAGATCCGCCGGTGGATATCTGCGTGCTGAGCTGCTGTTGCTCCCGAAGAGGAATGGTCGGCACCGGGTGCAGCGAATCCACGTAGATGCGGTAGGCGACGTCGGTGGGAACACGTCCCGCGGAAGTATGAGGATGAAAGAGCAGACCCTTGTCCTCGAGGTGGCTCATCGTGTTCCGGATGGTCGCCGGCGAGACGCCAAGTCCGAACCGGCGCGCGATGGCGCTCGAGCCGGCGGGCTGGGCGGTCTCTACATACGACAGGATGACCGCCTCGAGTACCCGACGTTCTCTCTCGGTCAGCTCGGGGAACGGCATGACTCCAAACGTATCGAGATTTTCAAAGACCTGTCAACCCGGCGGCGAGCGAGTCGAGGCGAAGCCAGCCCTCGGGGGTGAGAACGACCGTGCCCTCATTGATTCTCGCCCAGCCGGCATCGCTCCAACGGCGCGCATGCTCGAGCTCGGCGGTGGAAGTGGCCAGTCCACCAGTCGTGCGCAACCCGAGATATACTCGTTCGGCGTCACGGCTCTCGGGACCCAGGTGCTCGGAGCCACCAACAGGGCTGCGTCCGTCGCGGAGCCGCGCGACCCATTCGGCGTAAGGCGCAACGTTCCAGCTTCGCGTCGCTCCATCGAATGAATGAGCGGACGGGCCGACACCCAGATAGTGCGCGCCTGACCAGTATGCCGAGTTGTGTCGCGACTCCTTTCCGGGTCGCGCGAAATTGGACACCTCGTAGTGCGTGAAGCCGGCCGCGGTCGCCATTTGGTCGGCGAGGAGGAACTCATCGGCGTACAGATCTTCCGACGCCTGGCGCACGGCTCCGCGCGCTTCCCAACGGGCGAGCGGAGTATGGCTCTCGACGGTCAACCCGTAGAGCGAGATATGGTCGGGCTCGAGCTCCAGCACCGATTCGAGGTCGGCGCGCCAGGACCGTCGGAGATGACCGGGGAGCGCGAAGATAAGGTCCACCGACACATTCCGGACTCCGCCCTCCCGAAGCGCACCGACCGCGGCGCGCCCCTGCTCTGCGTCGTGCGTCCGATGCATCCATTTGAGCGCCGTATCATCGAAGCTCTGGACGCCGAGTGATACGCGATTGATTCCCGCGGCGACCCAGGCGGCCGCGTCACCGGCAGCCACATCATCCGGATTGGCTTCGAGAGTCACCTCGGCATCAGCCTGGAGCGTGAATCGCTCACGGATCTGACTCAGCAGCCGCGCGACGCCCTCGGGCCCGAGGCGCGATGGCGTTCCGCCTCCCAGATATACCGTATCGAGCGTGGCCCCTTGAGACAGGGCGTGGTGCCGCCCCAGCTCCGCACGAATGCCATCGAGGAATTCATCAACCGGCACCGTGCGCCGAACGGCGATGGCGAAATCGCAGTACGAGCAGCGCCGGACGCAAAAAGGGACGTGGACGTAGAGGTGGCGGGGCGTCACGTCTCAATATACCCCCCAGAGGCCGACTATCTCCGCCTTACTTCGCCGCTCACGAGACATTCGACCATTCCGCGCAGCTCGAGCGAAGTCACCGCAGCGAGGCACTCGCGCGCGGGAAGTGCGGCACGCGCGGCCAACTCGTCCATCCCGACAACGCCGCCGCCGAGGGCAGACCATACGCGAGCATCGGCCTCGGGGAGCTGGATGGGCTCGGGCTGGGCGGCCGGCGCAGCGCCGACCAGCGCCAAGGCGTCGGCAACGGAGGCGATGACAATCGCTCCGTCGCGGATGAGCTGATTGGTGCCGTCGCTCTGGGGGGAATCGATCTGTCCCGGCACCGCGGCCACCGGCCGCCCGAGCTCGAGAGCATGGTTGGCGGTGTTGAGCGCCCCGCTCTTGTGGCCGGCCTCGATCACGATCGTGACTGTACCGAGGGCGGCGATGATTCGGTTGCGCCTGGGGAACGCGCCCTTGTGTGCCCGCGCTCCCGGCCCGTTTTCCGAAACGAGGAGACCCGATTCGCCGATCACGCGGTGCAGCTCCCGATGGCCAGCGGGATACGGTACGTCCACTCCCGTGCCAAGCACCGCGACCGTCTTTCCACGAGTCTCCAGAGCGGTTCGATGGACGACAGAATCGATCCCGCGGGCCATCCCGCTGACGACCGCGATGCCGGCGCGCACCATTGCGGCGGAGATTGCGCGGGCGGTTCGAACCCCGTATGGCGTGGGCTCGCGGGTGCCGACGATGGAGACCAGGGGGCGCTCCAGGATGGAGACGTCGCCGATCGTGAAAAGCTGCGCCGGCGGTTCCACGAGGTCCGACAACGAGACTGGATAGCCCGCCGATCCGCACCCATACATCACTTTAGGTACCAGCGGTTAAGGCAATGATAGTTCGTCTTTTGCAACTTCCGCCATAATGCTTTGCTTCATCCGAAGCAGCTCCCTCCACCACGCGGCGAGAAGGCCGTCCAGCCCGGTTCTGCCCGCCGCACTCACGGCGAACATCGCGAAGGCATTCTCAGTCTCGATCGGAGGAAGGTAGTCCTCGCCGAACAGATCCATCTTGGTGAACACGACGCAGTGAGGGCGTCGCGCCAGCTCCTGGGAATGCGCGGCGACCTCGTGCCGGAGCTGGTCGTATTCGGCCTGCCAGTCCATCGCATCGATCGGGATGAGGAAGGCGAGAATCCGGGTTCGCTCGATATGCCGCAGGAATTGCAGGCCCAGCCCTTTCCCTTCGTGGGCCCCTTCGATGATGCCGGGAATGTCCGCCACGACGAAGGTCCGGTGGTCGGTGAGCTGAACGACGCCGAGGTTCGGTGTCAGGGTCGTGAAGGGATAATTGGCGATTTTCGGTCGTGCCGCCGAGATGACCGACAGCAGCGTGGACTTGCCGGCATTCGGCTGGCCGACGAGGCCGACATCCGCGATGAGCTTCAGCTCGAGCTCGAGTGTGCGGGCCTCACCCTCCTCCCCCGGCTGCCATTCCCGGGGTGATTGATGCGTGGCGGTCGCGAAGAAGGTGTTGCCCTTCCCGCCGCGCCCGCCCTTGGCGATAATCGCTTCCTGCCCATCCTCGAGAATATCGACGAGAATCTCACCGGACTGAGCGTCGCGGATGATCGTGCCCGGAGGCACCGGAAGCACGACATCGGCGCCCGAGTGTCCGGTCTTGTTCGACCCCATCCCATGCTCGCCGCGCTCGGCCGCCCAGCGATCGCGATACGTGTAGTCGAGGAGAGTCGCAAGATTACTGTCTCCCCGGACGATGATGTCTCCGCCCCGGCCACCATCTCCACCGTCGGGCCCGCCCATGGGAACGCGATGCTCGCGCCGGAAGGACGTGCATCCCGATCCCCCGGTACCAGCTTCGACCTTCACGATCACGCTATCAACGAACATTCCCACTCTCCAGTTGCGGTGGAGGATGCCGCCTCGCCGCGACATGCGACAGGAGTGCGTGATATCTCTCCAACTGCTCTTTGCCCACAAGTGCCTCGAGCGCGTCCAGGGCCGCAGCCACCTCGCCCACAGTCGCGCCACTATTGAGCGCGCCATGAAGATGCGAGTGAAGCTGCCTTTGCTGCCCGCTGGCGGCGCAAGCGGCCACGATACAGAGCTCGCGCGTCCGCAGATCGAGCCCCGGCCTCGACAACACCTTGCCGTATCCGTCAGTGATCATCCAGCTGTCGAGAGCGGGATGGAGCCCGCGGATGTTCTCCCGTAACAGCTCGTACGATTCACCGTAGACAGTCCTGCATGTCTCCTCGCCGCGTCGCACCCAATCGGCTCCATTCCGCACGTCCGCGTCGGCGTCCACTTCGGGAGCGTCCTGACCCGATACAGCCCGCCACGTGCGGGCGGCGTTCAGAGTCCTTGGAAACCCCGCGAACAAATAGGACTGCAGGATCACCTCGTCCACCGATGCGGGGTCGGCCGATGCCACCCCGCTCTCCATCACCGAGCGCGTGGTCTCTTCGTCCGCACCGGCGATTGCCGCCGCAATCTGCACGAGTGCTTTCGTCGCATCATCCAAGGGCGACAATTTCGTCTGCATATAAGGGGATGGCGGCATCGGTGGCCCACCGCTCCAATCAGATCGTTGCGACTTCGACCGCGGCAAGCGGACGTTGCGCCGAATCGGTGCGCACGGTGGTCTCTCCCACTACCTCGCCACGCGAATTCTTCACCGGCCTGCGGAGGATCTCGGCGAGGCGCGGTGGGAGTGGATCAGGAAGGGCGTCGAGCTCCTGAAGCAGGCGAACGAGCGCCGGGTACTGCGCCCGCGGATTTCCGTCCTCGACTTTCACCGTGATCCCGATCGCCAAGTCGAGGATGACGGCCGAATGCACGCCCTCCGCTCCAACCTTTGCGATGACGCGTCCGTTCGTCTCTTCGATGATGACCGAATCGAAGCGGTCGGTGCCTCCGATCAGGAAGGGATAGCTGGCCATGGCGCTGACGATGCGTGCCGGAATCTCTTCACCCCGCTTCGCGGCCAATCCGAGCTGGGCGTAGGCGCGAGCCATCCGGTCGAGCGGCAGGCCGAACACCGCTGCACCACAACCGTCGACCGCGACTTCAAGCTGGGAGGGCCGGACACCGCTCCAGAGAGCGACCTGGTTCAACATTGCCTGCTGCACGGGGTGATCGGCGCGTTCGTAGTGATTGATCGGCCATCCCTGGTGCTGCGCGAGCGCGAGCATCGCAGTGTGCTTTCCCGAGCAGTTGTTGTGGATGCGTTTGACGCGCATTCCGGACTCGCGGACGATCTTGGCCCCTCGCGGCGACAAGGGCTCCTGCGGTCCACATGCCAGATCCCCTTCCTCGAGCCCGAGCGTGCCGAGCATTCCTTCGACGATCGCCACGTGCTCCGGCTCTCCGCCGTGGGAGGCGCAGGCGAGGGCCAGCTCCTCGTCTCCCCACCGATTCGCATCGAACCCGCCGCATTCGATAAGCGGCATGACCTGGAAGGGCTTGGCGCAGGAGCGCCAGTACGTGACGAGTCCCGGATCACCGGCCCGCCCCAGCATCCGGTCGCACCCATCCACTACCGCCGCGTGAACGCGGTGGCAGGATTCTACCGCGTTTCCACGGGTGACGATGACGTCGAGCTCATGTGATACCATTACCTCCTAAAATACCGAGATGAGCCCTTTTGTGTACCGTCTGGGGTCTCGACGCACATCCGTGAGAACGGCGTTGAGCGATGTAACCGCCTTCAATATCTGATCGTAGAGCTCGGCATCGGTGAACAGCTTTTTCGCCGTGCCATTACCGCGGGACATCGTTCCAACGAGCGTGTCCACGCCGGCGACGGCGGACACGAGCCGGTTATAGAGCTCGTCGTCGCGGAGAAGCTTGCCAACGGTCCCGTTGCCGTTGTTGACACTCGATCCAAGCTGGGCGACGAGCGTGTCAGCCGAGATCAGCACGCGGTTCAGGTTGTTGTACAGCGCCGGGTCGTTGAGCAGCTGGCCAACCGTTCCCTTCGGGTTCTGCAGCCGCGCCATGACGACGTTGGTGTTCGCGAGGGTCGCATTCAGGTTGTCGTACAGAGCGCGATTCGTGAGCATCTGCCCGACGGTTCCCTTTCCGGCGACAACGCCGTCGGCGACCTTCTGAAGCGATCCCGTAAGCGTCACCACGTGGTCAAGCGCTCCCGACGCCTGGACCAGAACGGCCTCATAGTCCAGCGCTTCACCCAGCTTCAGCGTGTCGCCGTCGCGAAGCGCCGGAAAGCGCGGCGTCCCGGGCGATATGTCGAAAACCTTGTCGCCGAGCAATCCCTGCGTCTTGAGGTTTGCCTGTGAATCGCGCCTTATCTGGTTCTGCACCGCGCGATCCACTTCGACGATGATCTTCAGGTTGCGCATCGTGTCGGTGTCCACCGGCAGGAACTCGATGGATTTGACGCTTCCCGCCAGCTGGCCTGCGACGTTGACCTGGCCCCCGACCCGCAGGCCCGCGGTGTTCGGCACGAAGCTCACGAGCGTATATCGCTTGGTGAAGAGGTGCGCCGCCTGCCCGAGCTTGAGGATCGCGATTCCGATGACGACGAGCGCCACCAGAATCACCGCCCCGACCTTGAGCTGATCCCAGGTGATCACGGTGGAACGTTTCATCCGTATGTCCGATCGATGACGTTCATGTCAGAATCCGCCGAGGAAATCACGCAAATACCTGTCGTCGCTGCCAGACATTTCTTCCGGGGTGCCGAAGAACACAATCTTCTTCTCCGCGAGTACCGCGATCTTGCTTGCCATCTTGAAGGCCGATCTAATATCGTGGGTCACGACGATGCTCGTCACTCCCAGCTCGCGCTGCAGCTTGATGATCAGGTGGGTGATCGTCGCGGTGGTAAGCGGATCGAGCCCGGAGGTGGGCTCGTCGTAGAGCATGATCTTGGGATTGTTGGCCATTCCGCGGGCGATGCCCACGCGCTTCCGCATACCGCCGCTGAGCTCGGAGGGAAGCTGCTCCATGACCTTGTCGGGATCGAGATCCACGAAGGACAGCTTCTCGCGGACGCGCGTCTCGATGTCCGCCTCGCTCATGTCGGTATGCTCGCGGAGCGGATAGGCGATGTTCTCGTACACGGTCATCGAGTCGAACAGAGCGGAACTCTGGAAAACCATCCCCATCTTCTGCCTCACCTTAAGAGCGTCGGTGAAGTTGAGCTGGGTGATCTCCTCTCCGTCAATGAAGACCTTGCCGCGGTCCGGCACGAGGAGCCGGAGAAGAAGCTTGAGCATGATGGACTTGCCTGAACCCGATTCTCCCGCGACGACGACTGTCTCGCCTTCGAGCGCCACGAAGGAGATGTCTTCGAGGACCGGCTCGTCGAAGGCGAGATATACATGCTCGAGCTCGATGACCTTGTTCGGGCTTTGCGCACGCCACTCCTTGGTCGGCATTGCTCCGGGCACCTTGTCGCTCTGGAGCTCGCTTCGTATCGCGGCGCGGACCCGCATGTCGTCGCCGGTGCGGCGGACGGGAGTATTCACCCCGTCCGGATGGTCCGGCGGAGGCGGAACCTGCTGCCGCCGGTCGTCGCCCGGCTCCCTGCGGTCGTCGCCCTTGTCCGTCATGTGGGGAGGAAGGCAAGAAGCAACTGCGTGATGAAGTAGTCCACCACGAGGATCAGGATGCTCGCCGTCACGACGGTGCGAGTGGTAGCGACTCCAACGCCTTCCGTTCCACCGGTCGTCTTGAGGCCGAAGTGGCAGCCGACGAGCGATATGATTCCGCCGAACACGAACGGCTTCACGAGCCCGTGCACGAAGTCGTTCGGCACGTACTTGAAGATGAACCCGCCGCCGGCGATCTGCTCCCACACGGTGCGCCAGTAGAGCGATGTCGGGATTCCGACATAGGCCGACGCAATCACGTTGCCGCCCAGAATTCCGGCGAAGTCGTTGATCACGGTGAGCGTGGGCACCATGATCAGCGCCGCCAGCACGCGGGGCGTGACGAGCTTGCGGATGGGATCGGTGCCGAGCGTGTTGAGCGCGTCAATCTGCTCGGTGACCCGCATGGATCCGATTTGCGCGGCGATGCCGGAGCCGACGCGGCCGGCAACCATGAGTCCGGCCAGTACCGGCCCGAGCTCGCGGATCATGGAGGCAGCGACGAGCCGCCCGATGTACATCGTCGCACCGAAGGTTTTCAGCTGCACCGACGACTGCAGTGCGAGAACCATTCCGGTGAAGAATCCAGTCAGCAGCACGATCGGCAGGGACTGCACGCCGATCGAATCCATCTGCTGAATCAGGTCGCTTCGATAGAAGGGCCGCGAGAACGCGAAGCCGATCGCCTTCCCGCCGAGGACGAAGAACTCCTGCAACGAGTGAATCTTTCGCTTCGCGGCGTTGTTGAAGCGTCCGAGCAAATTACGGTCTCGTGGTGTAAGCGTAGGCCCCGCGGGCGGCACTCCGGCCACCCTCCCTGATCTTGCGCGAGCCCTAATGTAAGGCGTCCGCGCGCGGCATGCCCGTTTGCTACACCAGTGGCCGCCACTTACCTTGCTCCGCGATGATAGAGCGCATTTCGCGGGATCGGCTGGAGACGCTGCTGTCGGCCGCCGGCGGCCGGCGCGTGGCCGTCGTCGGCGACGCAATGCTCGACGTGTATCTCCGCGGAGACGTGGACCGCATCTCGCCCGAGGCGCCGGTCCCTGTCGTCAGAGTGAAGGAGCGGAAGCTCGCTCTCGGCGGAGCGGCAAACGTCGCCAACAACATTGTGACCATCGGCGCGCGATGCGAGCTGGTCGCGGCGGTGGGCGTGGATCCGGCCGGCGCGACGCTGCGCGACATGCTCGACGCGGCGGGCACCGACACACGCTCTCTCGTGCCCGTCGGGCGCCCGACGACGACGAAGACCAGAGTCATCGCCCGCTCGCAGCAACTGGTGCGCTACGACGAGGAAGACGACACCGATCTCGAAGGCGACGAGACCGGCATGCTGCTCGACGCCGTGCGCGTCGCAATAGACGATGCGGATGCGCTGGTGCTCGAGGACTACAACAAGGGCGTGCTCGTTCCGGCAGTGATCAGGGCGGCGATCGATCACGCCAGGTCGCGGGCGATCCCGGTGATCGTGGACCCCAAGTACCGCAATTTCTTCGCGTATCGCGGGGCGACGATCTTCAAGCCCAACCGTCGCGAACTCGAGTCCGCTCTGGGCGCGGCAGTGGATCTGGATCATCCGGAAGCGCTGCCTGCGACGTTCGAGCGGCTCGGCGTGGAACATCTCCTGCTTACACTTGGCGAGCGCGGGATGGCGCTGATTTCAGCTGACGGCGAGATCGGGCGGGTTCCGACGACGGCGCGGGAGGTTTACGACGTCGTCGGGGCCGGTGACACCGTCACGGCATATCTGGCGACCATCATGGCGGCCGGGGGCACACCGGCGGAAGCGGCGATCGTCGCCAATTTCGCCGCCGGGGTCGAAGTCGGAAAGCTGGGAGCGGCGACGGTGACGACCGGCGAGGTGCTCGAGGCGTACGATGATTTCAGCGGTGACCGCGGCTCGAGCTGAAATACGCGACTGGAGATTTATTGAATTCATTTGGAAAGGCCGCCGCGGTGGCGGCCATCGTTTTTGTTGGGCTTGGCGCGGCGAGTGGCCGCGGGGCGGCCCAGCTGCAGCCCGACACGACGTTGTCAGTCGCGACCCGGCAGGACTGCGGGATGGACGGCGGAGAGGTCGCGCTCAGGCGCGCTGGCGTAGCCGCCGCGTTCGTTGGCGGCAACGCCGCGCTTTACAGCTATTTCAAGAGGGCGTGGTGGTCCGGCGAGCGTGCCGATCACTTCTTCTTCCGCTCCGACTGGGACGAGAATTTCCGCGACCAGGACAAATTCGGTCACATGGTCGGCGGGTATCACCTGGCGCGATTCGGCACCGCATTCCTGCGCAGCGCGTGCATGCCCAGACACAAGGCGATCGTGTGGAGCGCGGCGTACGCGGCTGCATTTCAACTGCAGATCGAGATCTGGGATGGCATGTACGAGAAGTACGGCTTCTCCTACGCCGACCTGATCGCGAACACCGCCGGTACCGCGCTCGCCGTGCTTCATGAGACGCATCCCGCTACACGCGCCATTCGACCCACGATGTCGTATTCGAAGTCGGCGGCAATGCGCAACGCAGACAACATTCCGGGCGAGCTGCGTCCTTCTCTCGACTACTCCGGTCAGACGTACTGGTTCTCGGCGGACGTCAACGCGATGCTGCCGAAGGAGGCGAAGCCATATTGGCCATCGTTCCTGCGCATTTCTGCGGGCCATTCCATTACCGACTGGATCGATCCTGTCACCGGCGCCAACATCGGCGCGCGCCGAAAGCTGCTGCTGTCGCTCGACTTCGACGCTGAGAAGCTCCCTGGAGACAACAGGTGGTGGAAGACGTTCAAGCGGCAGCTCGGCTACATCCATCTCCCCTCGCCGGCGCTCCAGCTCACTCCCGACTTCAAGGTCATCGGATGGTACAGGTGAGATCGCTGCGCGCCGCTCTCGTCGCCATGCTCGTGGCCGCTCCGGCGGCAAACGGACAGGCGTCGCCATACCTGCCGGTGGACGACATTTCGTACACCTACGTGGACGCGCTCATGGCGCGCGGTGTTCTCCGCAACCTGTCGTCCCTCGAACGGCCGTACGAGGTCGGACGCGTTCGAGCATCACTGGACAACGCGCGGATGCGGGAGAACGGACGCGTCATCACGAGTTATCTCGATGCGTTGTCGCACGCGATCTCCCGATACGAGCTGCGCAAGGACACCGACAGTGCGGGCACGCGGATTCCGTTTCGGGCGAAAGCGGACATCGACATCTATGGGACGGCTCAGTCGTCGGGCCGGCGCGAGCTGACGCTCGCCGACACCCGCCACGATTTCGAGCCGGGTGCGGCCGGGTACTTCGTGATGGGCGGAGGCCATCTCGCGGCATCGGTGCGGGCGATTCTCGACAACCGCCTCAACTCGGATCCTGAGTTTTCCGGACGGAAGGATCGCAAGATCGCCGGGCGCACGGAGGACGGATACGTGAGCGGTCAGTGGAAGTACGGGTCTGCTTCGTTCGGCAGGATCGCACGCTCCTGGGGACCCATCGGCTTCTCCGGACTCGAGCTTGGCGATGACGCTTACACGTACGACCATCTGTATGCACGCGCAGGCACCGACCGCATTCATGTTTCGACGGTGATCGCGCGTCTCGACAACTACGTGTTGTCTCCGGGGGTCGAATCCTCGCGCTACTTCTCGACGCACCGGTTGTCGTTCAATCGCGGCTCATTCGAGGCCGGAGCGAGCGAGTCGTACCTCTACACCGGCGTCGGCCGCGGGCTCGAGCCGGCGCTCCTGAATCCGCTGAACGTGTATGGGCTGAGCTGGCGCAACGAGCGGATGGATGGAAACCTCAGCTTCGGGGCGGACGCCGCGTGGCGCACGCGGCGCGCGGGAACGTTCAGCGGCCAGGTGCTGCTGGACGACATACAGATTGACCGCTGCGACACTATCTGCCACGAGCCATCCTCGTACGGGCTCACGCTGAGCGCGGAGGGCCTGCCGCTCGCCGGCGACCAGCGGTGGTTCGCGTCGTACACGCGCGTGTCGAACCTCGCGTATCACACGCCGAACATCTCGGAGCGATACGCGATCTACCTCGTCGGGCTTGGCCGCGGATACAGCGATTACGACGAGATGCGGCTCGGGCTGGATCTGGCGATACTGCCGAGGACTCCGGTGAGGCTTTACGTCGCCCGCCGCCGGCAGGGTGAGGGAGACTACAGGAAGCCGTATCCCCTTGTCGCCGAATACGCGACGACCCCCGGAATCCTCTTCGGCACAGTCTGGACGGTGAATCGTATCGGGCTCAGCGGCGCGACGATGATCGGACGCGATTTCAGAATCTCGGGCGACGGCGGCGTCAATCAGAGCACCAACAGATTCAACAGGCCGGGACTCGACAAGAGCGTGTTCGAAGGCCGGGTCCGGCTCACATGGTCGCCGCGGTGGGTGATCCGATTCGACTAGAGCCATGTCATCTGCGTCGCGGGCTTTCCCGGCCCTGCGGCGAGTGACTACATTCCATCGAGTCTCGGGGCCCTTAGCTCAGTTGGTTAGAGCAGTGGACTCATAATCCAACGGTCGCAGGTTCGAGTCCTGCAGGGCCCATCCCACCGCCATGGCACTCGCAGCGGCGACAAGTAAAACGCAGAGGTCGCGCTACTTCCTAGCCTCCGAGGCCGCCGTTACTTTTCGGATTGCCCTGACTTCGGGTGGAATGTCTCGTTCAGAGACATTCCGGACGAAGGCAGGGTGATTACACGAGGTCGCGTAGCTCAGCTGGTTAGAGCGCTGCTTTCACACAGCAGAGGTCCGGGGTTCGAGTCCCTGCGCGACCATTTTCCTCTGTCTCGCGGAAAGCCGGCGAGACGTCTACTTCAAAGCCCAGGTCACTCGATGAATTCAAACACGCTGCGCTTGCTGACTGTCGCCGCATTCCTTTTCATCGTACCGTCAATCGGCGCGGCCCAAAGCGCCTCGCAGGCTCAGCAGATGCTGGAATCGAATCCCGGCCTGCTTCGCGAGCTGCGGTCCCGCATCCTGTCGAGCGGATTGACTCCCGATCAGGTCCGAGCGCGTCTCCGCGCCGAAGGGTATCCGGAGAATCTTCTCGACGCGTATCTCCCCGGCGGAAGCGATTCCGGCGTCGAGAACATGGGAACCACGGGCTCCGCGGCCGCTCCATTGGATGACGTGTTCGGCGCGGTCACCGCGCTGGGAATCGCCGACACAGTGGACATCACGTCAATCCGCTGCAGCGTCGAAGCGCTCAGCGACACGACCGTTTCCGCCGCCGAGACG
This sequence comes from Gemmatimonadaceae bacterium, assembly GCA_030647905.1. NCBI lineage: Bacteria > Pseudomonadati > Gemmatimonadota > Gemmatimonadia > Gemmatimonadales > Gemmatimonadaceae > Gemmatimonadaceae bacterium. Next base: position 38,885 of record JAUSJA010000030.1, read on the forward strand.
CGTCGCGTGGGGCGCGCACAGGCGCTGGCCAACAAGGCGGCGATGCGCCGCCGGTGCGATTCCATCCGCCGGCAGCTCACGGCGTCCGACAGCGCCGTGCTCAAGCTGCGCCAGGACAGCGGGTTCACGATCTTCGGCCTCAACACTTTTCGCGAGAGCACCACGCTCTTCGACGCGAATCTCAGCGGGCCGATTGACGCCAACTACAGACTCGGACCTGGCGACCGGCTGGCGCTGATTCTCACCGGTGACGTTTCGCAGGCATACAGCCTGGACGTGACGCGCGAAGGATTCATCGTCGTCCCGCAGGCGGGCCAGATCTACGTCAGCAACCTCACGCTCGGCCAGCTCGAAGACGTGCTCTACGCGAGACTCGGCCGCGTCTATTCCGGAGTGCGCCGCGGACCCGGTGCCACTACCCGCTTTTCAATCAGCCCGGTCCGCCTTCGCACCAATCAGGTGTTCGTGCTGGGTGACGTGCTGAGTCCCGGCAGCTACAGGATCTCCAGCGCTGGAACGGCGCTTACCGCTCTCTACGCCGCCAAGGGACCGACGGACAACGGCAGTCTCCGCGACGTGCAGATCAGGCGCGGCGGCAAGACCGTGGACGTGCTCGACGTGTACGACTATCTCATCAGCGGCGACGCGTCGCACGATGTGCGTCTCCAGAACGGCGACGTCGTCTTCGTCCCGGTGCATCAGCAGCATGTGCGCGTCGTCGGCGAAATAACGCGTCCCGCGACTTACGAGCTCAGACGCGGCGAGACTCTTTCGGACGCCATTCGCTTCGCCGGCGGATTCACTCCCAATGCCTCGCGCCGCCGTGTGCAGATCGAGCGCATCCTGTCGCCCGCCGAACGCGCTGCCGGCGGGCGTGATCGTGTCACGCTCGACATCTCTCCCGTGACCCTCACCGACGGCGGGCCTGGCGACGTCGCGCTTCTCGCCGGCGACGTGGTGCGTGTCTTTCCGATCTCGGAGCGAATCCGCAATCGCGTCACCATCGAAGGCAACGTCTGGCAGCCGGGAACGCTCGGGCTTACCGCCGGCATGACCGTCAGCGAGGCGCTGCGCGCTGCCGGAGGAGTGAAGCCGGACACGTATCTCGGACAGATCCTTATCTCGCGCCTCAACTCGGACTCGACGCGCGTTCAGCTTCACGCAAGTCTCGCCGATACGACCGGCCGCGTCATCGGCGACTTCCCGCTCAGGGAAGACGATCAGCTCCGCGTGTTCTCGGTTACGGAGTTCCGTCCGATGCGGTATGTCGCGATCACCGGCGCTGTCCGCAACAGCGGCCAGGTTCCGTTCCGCGACGGCATGACGGTACGCGATGTCGTGCTGCTCGCCGGTGGACTCGAGCAGAGCGCTGATTTGCGTGAAGCGGAGATAGCGCGCCTGCCCCTCGACCGCAGGACCGGGACGACGGCGGTAACGTTCCGCGCGGCTCTGGATTCGAGCTACATCTTCGAGCGCGGGCCCGACGGCAAGTACTACGGCCCCCCCGGCCTCCCCGCTCCGTCGGGATCCATGACGGAAGTCCGTCTCCAGCCGTACGACAACGTTCTCATCCTGCGTCAGCCCAACTGGGAGCTTCAGCGGCAGGCCATGATCACTGGAGAAGTGCTGTATCCGGGTACGTACTCGCTCCGGACGAAGACGGAGAAGGTCTCCGACCTGATATCGCGCGCCGGCGGGCTCACCCCCGAAGCGTACGCCGACGGCGTGACGTTCTTCCGTCCGAAGGACAATGTCGGACGCATCGGCATTGCCCTGCCTGAAGTGCTCCGCAACGCGAACTCGCGCGACAATATCCAGCTCCAGAACGGCGACTCGATCTTCATTCCGCGATTCAACGCGGTGGTGAATGTGAAGGGCGCGGTGAACTCGCCGGTGGCCGTCACTTATGTGCCAGGCGCGAATCTCGAGTATTACGTCCGCGCAGCTGGCGGCATCACGCGCAAGGGTGACCTCCGCTACGCCTATGTAACGCAGCCGAACGGCAAGGTCGAGGCGACGGGCGGGAAGTTCATTTTCCGCAACAATCCCCGTCCGCGTCCCGGCAGCTCGGTGTTCGTTCCGGAGAAGGATTCGAGTGAGCGCAGACTGGATTACATCGCGACCATCGGTTCGATCGCCCAGGTTGCGGCGAGCTTCGTAGCCATCGCCATCGCCCTCCGCCGATAGAAACAATGCAACCAGCCGAGCAGGCACCCGCCAGCGACCACCTCACGTTCACGAGGTGGCTCGCTGGCGTTTTGCTCAGGTGGCGCCTTGTCGCGGTCGTCACGGCGGTGACGCTCGTCGTCGCGGTCGCGGCGACGTTCGTGATCCCGCCTGTATACAGGGCGAGGGCATCGTTCGTCGCCAACAGCTCGAGCGGCTCGAAGCTTCAGGGCGCGGCGGGCGGCTCGTCGCAGCTTGGCGGAATCATCTCCCAGCTTGGCGGATCTGTCGGCGGAGATCCGTCGGAGTCGCCCAACTTCTACATCCAGCTTTTTCAGAGCCGCGAGCTTCTCACGCGGCTGGCGCAGTCGCGCTTCCCGAATCCACGAACGGACAATCCGTCCGATAGCGCGACACTGCTCGAGATCATGCGGATCAAGAAGGACGATCCGCGGCTCAGAATGGAGATTGCGCTCAAGAAGCTCGCCAAGGCGATCAGTGCGGGGTTCGACGTCAAGACGAACCTCGTATTTCTCTCGGTGGACATGCAGTGGCCGGAGCTGAGCGCCCAGGTTGCGAACCGCCTGGTCGAAATGGTCAGCAAGTTCAACCGCGAGACGCGCGTGTCGCGAGCCAGGTCGAAGAGGGTGTTCCTCGAGTCGCGTCAAGACAGCGCGCAGCTCCTCCTTCGTGCCGCCGAAGAGCGCCAGCGATTCTTCTATGAGCAGAACCGTGGTCTGATCACTTCGCCGAGCCTGCGCGCCGAAGAGGCGCGCTTCCGCCGCGAGGTGGATGTGGCGTCCGACCTGTATCTCAACATGCAGCAGCAGCTCGAGATCGCACGGCTCGACGAGATAAACGACGCCGCCTTGATCACTGTCATAGATTCGTCGGTCGCACCGCGAAAGGCGCAGTGGCCGCGGTACGGGTCGCTTCTCGTCACCGCCCTGGCACTCGGGCTGATGCTCGGGCTGATGCTCGTGGGGAGCATCGTCGTCCTGATGGACTGGCGCGAGCGCAATCCCGAATCGTGGTCCGACTTCGAGCATTCGCTGGGACGCGCGCGTTCGGACGTCCGCTCCGCGATCGGCGTACGCCGCGCGGGATAGCGCTCGAGGGGGCGCCGTGAGCTCTGCTCCTGAATTCGGCGTCGTCATCCTGAACTGGAACAACGCCGAAGACACGCTGGCGTGCCTTTCGTCGCTGCGAAGCGCCGATCCACTTCCCCGATATGCCGTCGTGGTGGACAACGGGTCGGTGGACTCTTCGCTCGCTGACATTCGGCGCTGGGGACGGGAGCAGAATGTCACCGGAGAAGATGGAGCCAGACCCTGGCTCACCGTGATCGCCGCCGGCGACAATTGCGGCTTCGCTGGCGGCACGAATCTCGGCATCCGTTATCTCGAGAGCAGAAGCGAGGTGACCCACATTCTGCTGCTCAACAATGACGCTACCATCACGCCGCGCTTTTTCACCGACATCGCGAATGCGATCGGCCGCTGTCCGAACGCGGGGCTGATCGGGCCAACAATTCTCGAGTCGGGCGACGGCGGGGACGTGTGGTACGCCGGAGGTGTCGAGCATCCGCTGCGGGCCTTGTACACTCACTCGTACGAAGTCCCGGGATCGGACGAGCCGGTCCCCACGGATTTCGTCACCGGTTGCGCGATGGTCATCTCCCGCGCGTTGCTCGAGCGCATCGGGCCACTCGCGGAATGCTACTTCCCCGCCTACTGGGAGGACGGCGAGTATTCGTTCCGCGCCCGCCACGCCGGCTTTCCCGTCGTGTACGCTCCCGCGGCGCGAGTGTATCACAAGGTCGGAGCGACCGTTCGCGCGGCCGGACTGGACCTCGTGCTGGCGCGCGCCAAGAATCGCCTTCGCGTGTTCTACGTTCGCCGGAATTATCGCGGATGGACCAAGGTCATGGCGTGCGGCTATCTGGCCGTGACGAAGCCCGGCCGCGCCGCAATAGAGGCGATCAAGGGCCGTCCTCGGCTCGGATTGGCGATTCTCCAGGGAACATTCACCGGGTTCATCAGCCGCGAGGCGAACCGGTAGATTCAGCCGCCAATGAGCAGGCTATTCCCGCGAGTGCAGGCAGAAGCGTTCCGCCGGCGCCGGAATCTCTGGATCGCATACGGATCCGAGGCGGCAGCCCCACTGCTGCGCGGCATCGCGTCGGTCGCCTCGCGCGGATCCACGTCGGCACCGGCCGAATGGCGTCGCGGCCTGATCATCGGTCACAATCACATCGGCGACGTACTCTACCGCACTGCGTCGCTCGAACAACTGGCGACCGCGCTGCCGGACTGTCGCTGGTCATATCTGACGTCCGAAGGATCCGCCGGGCTGCTGCGCGACAATCCATACGTCGCCGAAGTGCTGCCCTGGATGCAACGCGAGAACAGCTGGTCCCTGTCGAAGGACAAATTCGCCGCGATGCGCTCGCGCAAATTCGACGTTGCGCTCTGCAGCAACACTCTTCGCCACCTCCCCGATCTTGGACTGGCCGTCGCACTCGGAATTCCGAATCGTGTCGCGTTCGCGAACAAGGGACTCACCGGACTCATCACCCACCAGGTGAGTCCCGGGTTTCCTCAGCCGTACCCCGCCTACTTTCGCGCCATGGTCGCGAGTGTCACGGGATCCCATCCCGACTGGGAACTACGGCCGCGGCTGTTCCTTTCCGACGCCGACAGGGCGCAGGCGGCGGCAGCGTGGAATCGCCTTGGGCTCTCGGCCGATGGTCCCGTTCTCGCATGCGTCCTTGCAACGCGTCAGAGCTCGGGCAACTGGCCGGCCGATATTCTTCTGACAATTGCCGAGCGCGCCAGACGCAAGCTCGACTTCGAGGTCGTCATCTGCGGCGCGGCCAGCGATCGGCATCGCCTTGAAGCACTCGCGAAGACCGCCGGCTTCCCGGCACGGGTTCTCGCGGGAGAGACGAGCATCACGGGCCTCGCCGCGTTCTTCGAACGGTGCAGCGCGCTGCTCACGCTCGACTCGGGCCCGCGCCACATCGGTAACGCGGTTCACATCCCCGTCGTCTTCGCGCGCAATCTCTGTCACTCGCGAATCGAGGCGGGAGCCTACTGCGATACCGAGACCGACCTCGCGCCCGACGTCGAGTATCTCTCCGACGATGAAGTCGAGACGGCGACACGCCAACTCGACGTGGACCGGATGGCCGACGTCGTCGTCAATCGGCTCAGAGCTTCAGGTAGCCGAGCGTAGTCCCGGCGATCCAGCGGAGTCCGGCGAACGAGGGGTGAATGCGCCGCAGGTCGTTCAACGCGCGCGTCACTCCGTCCCAACGCGAGTAATCGTGCCAGAGAATCGTGCCGCGCCCTCCGCGCAGCATCTCAAGCGCGCGAAGCGAGTCGTTGATCACGTACTCGTAGGTGTGCGATGCATCCACGAACACGAAATCAATTCCGCCACGGAAAGGGGAGAAATCGAACGTGCCCGAGTCGCCGTAATGCTGCGTGATCCGGGCTGCCATGTCACTGTCGGCGAACCGCATGCCCGACGCGCTCTTGTCGGCGTATCTCACTTCGTGAGCGTGGATCGGTCCGACGGATGTGCCCAGACCTTCGCGCGGCAGGTCCAGCGTGTGAACGTTCGCGCCAGGCGGTGAGTTGGCGGCGAGATTGAAAGTCGTCCGCCCGTCGAATGTGCCGAACTCGAACACATCGCGTGGCGCCGCTTCCCTCGCCAGCCGGCAGATCGTGATGAGCTCGCGCTCGCTGACGTTTCCATCTACCGCATCAATCTCGCGTACGTCGAGCAGCCCTTGCGACGGCGCAATCCCGGAAGCTCCAATAGATGGCAGCTCAGTCGGCTCACGGGATGCGTAGTCGTAGCCGAAGTGCCGGCAGAGCTCCACTATTGCGGCGCGATTGCTCCACTTCCACCATCCCGCGCCGAAGAGCCAGGCCGCGCTGGCCGCGCCGAACAGATACGGCCGGACGAATCCCAGCGCCCGCATGCCCCGCCCGCGCCGCGGCGGGGCGGTTGCGCCATCAAGTGTCAGCATGCGTGGGCAGCTGCGCCCTGGCGGAGATTGCGGACGCAGGCGACAGCAGGTGCCACACGGAGCTGTCCAGCAGGCGCCCGGCCGCAAGGAACAGCAACGTCGCGTCTATCGCCACCCGTATGGTCCATGCGGCCGCCGCGCCGGGTACTCCATACATCGTGATAAGCCACCATGCGAGGGGAACGTGCATCACCAGCTCTGCAGCGTGGAACTTGGCGTTGATGTCGGGCCTGCCGAGCGCGACGATGAAGCTCGACGGAACGTGCGACAGCGAATTCAGGAACACGCCGAGCGCCAGAATTCGCACCGCAAGGCCACCCTGCTGCGCGAATGTCTCGCCGAGCCAGAAGTGGAGCAGAGTCGGACCAAACAGCATCAGCACGAGCGCCGGCGCGGCCAGAATCAGCGACATGTTGCGCACGGCCTTGGAGAAGATGCGCTTCAGACCGACGCGATCGCCCATCGCCTGCATCCCGCTGATTGACGGAAAGAGCGCGTTCACCAGGCTGCCGGGAACGATCAGCATGCGAATCACGCCATCGAACGGCGCGGTGTAGTATCCGACGGCCGACAATCCGACGAATGCGCCAAGCATGAACCGATCGAGATAGATGAGCAGCGGGCTCACCACATTCGACACCGACATCCATCCGCCGAATGCAAGCAGGGGTCGCAGCATGGACCAGTCGTCGGGCAGCCGCCATCGCATCGACGGAATTGCGCGCTGCACGGCGAAGATCATCATCGTGCAGAAGACAATTCGCGAGACGAACAGCGCCCCGACGATCACCGGCAGCGCGTAGCCATGCGACGAAGCGATCGCCGGAATGAGGAACGACACCAGGCTGCTCGGCACCCTGATGGCATTGCTCAGATCGAAGCGGTGTGCCGCCTCGAGCACGCCGCGGAGGCTCACCAGCAGGAGGGTTGCCGGGATGAGCGCGCCAAGGATCCGAAATACGGAGACCGCTTCCGCCTGCATCGAGGCGGGAATGACGAACACGTTGTGCGCGAGGAACGGGGCAGCGAGAGCGAAGAGGATTCCGCCGAGCACCCCGAAAGCGGCCTGGCTGACCACCGACCCGACGACGAGGTGCGACACCTCGCTGTCGCCCGTCGCGAGTCGCTCGGCGACATGCTTCGTCGTCGCGCGGCCAAGCCCGAGATCGAACAGCCCGGAGTACTCGAGCAGCGCCAGCGTCAGTCCAAGAAGACCGAATCTCGTCGCGCCAAGATTCCGCGTGATGATCGGCATCACCGCGACGCCAACGAGCAGCGGGAAGCTCAGCCCGCCGAAATTCAGAAGCGTATTGCGGGCGATGGACTGCCGGCCGCCGAACGATGGCAAGGTCAAGCGCCCGTCTCCGCGCGGGCGCGCATGCCTGCTCTCATTGTCCGCAGACGGGAATCAGCCGCGGTGAGCACGTCCTCGACCGCCACGTCCGAAGTGCTGCCCCACACGGCCCCCTGCCCAACGACCGTGTGATTGACTCCGCGCGGACCGTACGCCGACGGATTCCCCGTCCTGAATACCGCCACCACGGGAACGCCAAGCGCAGCGGCAATGTGCATCGGCCCACTGTCGTTGCAGAGCAGTAGATCGCAATGCGTGAGCAGGGCCATCATCTCTCTTATGGATGTGCGAAGGAACAACGCGCTCCCTTCGAGCTGCAGGTCGCTGCCGCAACCGTCGGGGTCCACGAAGACGAGCAGCCTGGCGCCGTGAGCGCCGGCCAGCGCATGTCCAACTACCGCAAAGTTATCAGCCGACCACCGCTTCGCGTCATGACTTCCGCCGGGATGGATCCCCACGAGGGGCTCGCCCGGCTCGATCCCGTGCGCGGCCAGAAGTCTACCCGCTTCCTCGCGCTCCTCACTCGCGACCGTGAGCCGCGGCTCGGGTATGTGAGGCGACACGTGCATTCCCTTATCAACGAGTGCCTCGAGAAGCGCCATCCAGTCGTCCACCTTGTGGCGATCGGCAGGCGGAGCCGGGAGAGCGTCAGTGAGGAGAAATCCGCCGCCGCCGAAGTCGTATCCAACGCGCCGTAGCGCTCTCGCGGCGCGGGTCAGGAGATTGCTCCGCAGATCCATCCGGCAGTCGAGGGAGATGTCGAAATGCCCGGCGCGGAGTCGCTTCACGAGGGATGAAATCGCGGCGCGGTCGTATCGTGCCAGATCGTATTTCCCCGACATCGCCGTCCACGGAAACTCGAACGTGATGATCTCGTCCACCAGACCGCTGCCGCGAAGCAGCTCTTCGGCGTGCGGCTTGGCGAGAAGAGTGACGTGCGCGCCGGGATACATTTCGCGCAGCCGCTGGAGCGCCGGCGTAGCGAGGACGACGTCGCCCATGTGCCACAACTCGAGCACGAGGATTTTCTCAGGGCGCCTGCCCGTGCGAGGCGAATCCCGGAGCAGGACCGACGCGATCGGGCGCGCAATGGTGTCGAACGCGCCCAGCATCAGCCGCTTCCGCGTGGTTACCGGCCACGTGCGCGCCATCGCTAGAACGCGCTCATCGGCTGGCGACTTCGCGAAAGAGCTCGTCGTACTGGTTCGCGATCTTCTCCCACGTGTAGTTGGCTCGGATGCGCTCGGGCCCCATGCGCCGCAGCGCTTCGACACGCGCAGGATCCGATTCGATATCGCGAATCATGCCCGCCAGAACCTCGGCGTCCCGCGGAAAGAAAATCCCGCCATCGGCAAGCGCTTCCCGGTTGAAAACCGTGTCGAGAGCGAGGATGCAGTTACCGTATCCCATCGCCTTGAGTAGCGACGGATTGGTGCCGCCCACCGAGTGTCCGTGCAGGTAGGCGAAGCAGTTGCAGTGGAGCTCGCGGATCACGGCCTGGTCATCTATGTGGCCCGCCAGAATCACCCGGTCGCCGGCGAGAGTGCGCAGCTTGCGGTGAAACGGGCTGTCGTAGTTCGCCCCCCCGGCGATCAGCAGCTTTTTCGGCGATCCGGATGCGAGAAACGCCTCCGCGATAAAGTCGGCGTGGTTCTCGGGAATAAGGCGGCTGGCGATGAGGTAGTAATCGTCCGGCTCAACGCCGAACTGCCGGACGACTTCCGGATTCACTGACGATTCCACGTACGCCCCGTAGGCGATCATCGTCGTCTCTTTCGAGAACCTCTCGCGGTAGAATTCGCGCATCGCGTCGGCGTCGGTCACAAGCTCGTTGCAGAAGCGAACGGCCGAGTGCGCTGCGGACAGAAAATACCACCTCGCGACGGGGCCCCATTTGGCGCGGGTCCAGTCGAGGCCGTTCACGTTCATCACGACCTTGCGCCCGAAGAGGCGGCAAAGCGCGGCGTGATGCCCCATGCCGACGTTCACGAAGAAATAGATCTGGTAGCGTCCCGTAGCCAGTGCGTGGGCCGTGGCGAAGAATGTCGCGATCAGCCCCGAGAAATTCTTGCCTCCCGGCGACGGAACGTAGACTAGGCGCACTCCCTTGTATTCGGGCACTCGCATGTCGGGCGGAAACGAGCCGCGCCGGCAGTACATCACGACGTCGTGCCCCATCGCCGCGAGGCGCGGGGCGATCTCGCCGAACCCGGTCTCAAATCCGGTAAAGTGAAGCTTCGGCATCGTCATGCCGTAGAGCCCGAGCATTCCGATGCGGAGCGGACGCCGGGTTCGCGTTGTTCCGCTCATGCGATCATCACCGCCGCTTGCGATATCTCCGTCGCGATCCTCAGATGAGGCGAGAGGTCCACGTCTTCGGCACGAGCGGAGATTCGATCTCGATGGGCAGGTGATAGTCGAACGGTTTGGTGCCGTGCGCGGAGATCCATTCGATGATGCTCTGAAGCCCGTCGCGAAGACTCACCGTCGTGCTGTAGCCGAGGAGCGCGCGCGCCTTGTCGGCCGAGCATGTGGCATAGCGCACTTCGCGCGGCCGGTCGGGCACCATGATCGGATCCAGCCTGAAATCGAGCAGCTCGGCGATCGTCCCGGCGAGCTCCATGATGGACACGTATTCCTCGTCGGGGCCGATGTTGATCACTTCGCCGGACATCCCCGGAAGAGTCCCCATCTTGATGAGCGGGTTGACGCAGTCCTGGACGAAAGAGAAGCACCGCTTCTGGCCTCCGTCGCCGTAGATGACGGGCTGCTTTCCCTGAAGCATCCGGTTGATCATGATGCTGGCGACATTGCGATAGGGATCGTCGTACTTCTGCCTGGGTCCGATGATGTTGTGCGGAACCGCGATGACGTATTCCATCCCGTGCGTTTCGCCGACGTTCCTGACGAGCAGCTCGCTGGCGTACTTGGCGATGCCATACGGGTCAACCGGCTGCAGCGGCTGATCCTCGACGAACGGAACCGGCCCGTTGCCGTAGCGCGCCATGCTCGAGCAATGGACGAAGCGCTTCACCTCGTTGGTCGCGGCCGCAGCGAGGATTCCGGCCGTATTGACATAGACGTGCTGGCCGATGAGCGCCGGGGAAAAAACGCTCAATCCCTCGGTGGCGATAGCCGCGCAATGGAAGATGACGTCCACGTTCTTCGTCAGCCGCTTCATCGCCGCAACGTCGGCGCAGTCCGCCTGCTCGAACTCTGTCCCCTCAGGGACATTCTGCAGATCTCCGCCGATCATGTTGTCGCAGCCGACGACCTGGTGATTGCTCGCGATGAACGCATCGGCGAGATGACTTCCCAGGAAACCCGCGGCCCCGCTCACAAAAACTTTCAAGACTGCCTCCACGCGACTTGTTCGGCCGCGCAAATGCGGCCGCCCGTGCCCAATAAAGTGACTGCCCGCGCCAGGCGCAGGCAGATTTCAAATTTCGCCATTCGGGAACCAGAAGCCGCGGATCAGTATGCGCCAGTGCGGCGGACGACGGCGGGAAGAGTGCGGAACATGATGCTGACGTCGAGCCAGGGCGTCCATTGCTCGATATACTGCCGGTCGAGGTAAACCACGTCCTCGAAGTCCACGACCGAGCTGCGTCCGCTGACCTGCCATAGGCCGGTAATTCCCGGCTTGGCGTCGAGTCGCCGGAAATGGTGGTCCTGGTAGGTCGCGAAATCCGCCTCGAAGAATGGCCGCGGGCCGACCAGCGACATGTTGCCGCGGAGAACGTTCCAGAACTGCGGCAGCTCATCCAGGCTCCATCGCCTGAGCAACGCCCCGAGCCGTGTCACGCGCGGATCCTCGGGGATCTTGAACAGCCGCGAGTCGCCGGAGTGATTGAGGTGCGAAAGCGAGTACTTCTCGGCGTCAGCTCCGACGCGCATCGTGCGGAACTTGAGCATGCGGAATCGGCGACCGCCGAGTCCGGCGCGATCCTGCGCAAAGAACACCGGGCCGGGCGAATCCAGCTTGACGGCTATCGCGATGAGAGCCAGAACGGGCGTGAGCAGGACGAGCCCGACCGCCGCACCCACAAGGTCCACCACACGCTTGGTGATCACGGCGGACGCCTTGAGCACCGGGGCGCCAAGCTCGAAGAACGGCTGGTCCTGATGCCAGACGAGCGCGGGACGCACGCCGGCGATCTTCACCGCCCTCGCCGGATAGAGGAGCTGGCAGCCCGTGGCGAGGCTCGCCTCGCGAACGTTCATGATCTGCTGGTCGGTGAGATGCTGGCAGACCACGACCGCCTCGACGCGATGCGCCTCAATTATCTCGGGCAGATCGCGGATCGCACCGAGCACACCATCAAAAGTCATGCGGCCAACAGGAACATACCCGGCAAGCGAATAGTCCCCCCCGGCGCCGATGACGGCGTGCTCGAGATGCAGGCTGTCCGCTCTTCGATCCGTGATGAGGACAGCGGGTGCGGCACCGCGTGCGCCCGGCCATATGCGGCTCAGGAATCTTTCCGTGAACAGCCGCTCACCGAGCAGCACGACCCACGTGAGCGTGGCGGTCACCATGTAGATGACGAGTGCGCCAATCAGATCGCCTGACGCCAGCATTCCCCACAGAACCACGGCCGACGCGAGGGACGATGCGGCGAGAAGCCGAAGGCGCCCGTTGAGCCGGCGATGCCTGCTGTAATTGCCCGTGATCACGAGGCTCGTTATGACCGCGAGCCCGAAATTCACTCCCGCGCCATAGCCGGCGTCGAGAGCCCGGGCGAACTGCGAGGCCATTCCCTCACCGAGCAGCCCGCTCGACGCAACAAGGGACGAGAAAAGCTCACATACGAGAATCGCCGCGACGTCGCCGAGCAGGAGAACGCCGAGTCGGGTGGCTATACGCGCGGTGTGACGCTTGACGGAAACGGGGCGCCGCTCACGCAGCCGCGTCCGCACATTGAGCGGAGACGCGCCGTACGCGGATGGGAACGAGTCCCCCGGCGCTGGCGTGAGCCGGAGGTGATGGTGATCCGCGAGCGACGACCGTTTTGCCATCAGGCAGGTATTGACAGAGAAAAAGCCCCCGGGGCGAACCGTCGCCGCCCCCGGTCCCGCGAGCACAAGTTGCTGGCCAGCATCAATTTAGGGCCCGAAGTCACCACGCGCGACCCGAAGTGAACGTCCCGACCGTGACACTGATCGTCCGGTTGCGGATGTCCAACGTCGAATTGCCCTTCGGACATCCCGACTGCTCCTGGAAAAAAGCATTCAGCCGGTTCCCGAAGGAGACGTCGGCAGAAATATATCCGAAGCGGCTTGCGGCGGACGCGCGTGCCCCGGGAAAGACGCTGACGTCATGGATACAGTAACCCTGGTACTGCGCGAACCCATAGGTGCTGTGGATATCCTCGTTCCACCGGATACGGCCAGCAAAGATTCCGAAGCTCCACGAAGGCTCGATGAAATCGGCGGCCAACCACTGACCGGAGGCGCCCGGGCCGATTCCGGCCGCGATGGGCTGACCCATTTGCGTGTATCCCTGAATCACCCGCCGGCTCGTGTAGAAGCTCCCCTGGGGTCGGTCCCTGAACGTCGCGCTCTGCTCCACCGACGTTGCCTCCGCCTGGAGGCGGAACCGGCCGTGTGTGGTCATCGCCGGACGTGCGTACTGAAGACCAAGCGTGAACCCCTGGGTGTGATTCGGCGCAACGAGAAGGTCGCGGAACGAAACCGGGAATTCGAGGCGGGCCCACTCCGTGTAGGCCTCGAAACCGTCGTTGGGAAACACCCATCGCGCGAACAACGAATAGATCTGGTCGCGTCCCCCCGGCGCAAGCGCGGAATCAGCAAGAGCGCGATTGTTGGGTCGCCCCGTCGCCGCGAAAGCGTCGAGGAGCCGGCCGGCGATTCTGTCCCATCCCTTCGACGTGGCGTAAACCGCTCGCGAGCCCCCCATCACGAGGTTCTTCTCGAAGTTCGGGCGGAACGTGAACGCGAATGCGCTGAGGGAGCGCAGGTTATTGGTGGACGTGGTGTCGAAGTACCGCGACTCGGTAAGACCGCCCACGAGCAGTCGGGCTTCGATCTCGCCGTACCGGTTTCGCCACGGCCGCCCGGTTCTTACGAACAGATGCGGGAATCCGGCGGCGTTGTTGCTCAGGACCAGCGCGTTGCGAATGCCGGGCCCCCACCACTGATTCTCGTTCGACACTCCGGTAGCGAATCCACGGTACTCGATCATTGCCGTGGATTGTCCGGCGTCGAGGCGCCGTATCGGCTTGTTCCCGAAGCGTGTCGGCAGGTCTATCGAGTACGGTCCCAGCGCATACCACGGGAACACGTAGCCACCGCCGCGTCGCTCCCTGGGAACCGGCGGCGCGTAGAAGCGCAGCGTATCGCGAAGCAGGAAGTAGTCGTTGTCCTCGCGCACCAGTTCCGGCGCGAGAATCAGCCGCAACGGTCCGGCAGCGAGCTGCACTCCGCCCAGAATTCGCGAGCTTGTTCCCACTCCCGCCCAGACCGGGCCGTCGTTGATCGAGAACGGCAGCGCGGTGTTGTTCACGGCGTAGAATTCCGGCGCTATCACGGCAGCGCTCCACCAGCGCGAGCTCGGTGGCCTCGGTGTGATGGAGGACGCGGAGCGGATGAGATATCCGCTCACGTCCGGGCGGCCGTGGAGCTGATCGAGCCGGATGCGATCCGCGGTCTGTCCGCCGACGAGTGTGAGCGGCGTGACCCATTGCGTGACGACGCTCGACACCGAGTCCGTCGCGCGCTGCGCGACGGCGACGCCGGGCGAGGCGATCAATGCGAGGCAGAACGAAGGAAAAACTGCGGCGGTTGCGCGCCCGGCGCTCACGAGCGCCCGCGCATGCCATGTCTTAGATTGTGGGACGCGTGCGGGCAACTATTTCCAGGCCGTGGTTGGACGGGACAGCACTCTCATAACAGGGACTGAAACTTACCATTTTGACGTAGTGCATGAATAGGACAGAACCACCACTGTTCCGCACACTCGTCGCGGCCGCGGCGGCGGCGACTTTTGTTGCGTGGTCGCCGGCTCGCGCGCAGGAAGCGGCAACCGGCGGAAGCATCAGGTGGGAGCTTTTCGCCGCGTCTCCCGGCGAGAGCTACCTCCGATATCTGCAGACGACCGGAAAGGTGCCGCTATATCCGTGGTCGTCGCGCGCCTTCTCGCAGCGCGAGCTTCGCCGGCTCGTTCCGCGCGACAGCGCGCATCCGTGGCATGCCAGGCTTCGCGACGACAGCCGTGAATTCGCCGGCATCCGATATGGGCTGATCCAACCGACGACGACACTTCGCTTCAACAGCGCGTTCGCGTATGGATCGAACGACGGGCCGGTGTGGCAGGGCCGCGGCCTCACGTCGGCGGTTCAGCTCGGCTTTCACGCAGCGTGGGGTCCGGTGGCGCTCACGGTCGCGCCGCTCGCCTTTCGCGCGGGGAACAGTGACTTCGACATTCTGCCGATGGGCAGGACAGGAAACGCCGCGTTCGGAAACCCGCAGTTCGGCGGGATAGACAGGCCGCAACGCTTCGGTGCCTCGGCGTATTCGCAGGTGGATCCCGGGCAGAGCACTCTGCGGGTGGATCTGCCGATCGTTTCGTTCGGCGCGTCCACGGCCAACGAGGAATGGGGGCCCGGCCAGGAGCTGCCGGTAATCCTCGGAACCAATGCCGCCGGATTTCCGCATATCTTCGCCGGATCGAGCGAGCCCATAGACATCCTCATCGGCAAGCTTCACGGCAAGGTGATCTGGGGCGAGCTGCTCCAATCGGAGTATTCGCCGGTGACGGGCGCCGTGCGCTACATCAGTCGCGCCGAGCCGGGCAAAAGGCGGTTCGCGACAGGATTCGTCGTGTCAGTTCAGCCGCGGGGACTTCCCGGCCTCGAGATCGGCGGCGCGCGATTCTTTCATTCCATCTGGCCGCGATCGGGAATCCCCGGCAGCTACTATACGAAGTTCCTGCAGGGCTTTCTCAAGAAGAACATCGCCCCCGACCGCATCAGGGATCCGCGCTTCCCGGGCGGCGTGGACGATAGCGGCATCTCCGACAACCAGCTCGTGGCCGCGTTCGCGCGGTGGGCATTTCCGCACAGCGGCTTCGAGGTTCACGCCGAATACGGCCGGGACGATCACAGCATTGATCTGCGCGATCTGATCCAGGAGCCCGATCATTCGCGCGTGTACAGTCTGGGAGCGAGGAAAGTGTTCACGACGCGCGCCGACGTCCTGACGGCTGGCAGAGTGGAGATCATGAATTTTCAGCTGCCGCAGCTCACGCGTTACCGCGGTGAAGGTGAGATCTACGTGCACGGCCTCATCCGGCAGGGACACACGTTCAAGGGTCAACTGCTCGGGGCCGACGCCGGCGTCGGCGCTGGCGCGGGCTCGGTGATGGCGGTGGATCATTTCACGCCGATCGGGCGTTGGACCGCGAGCTGGACGCGCATCGTTCAGCAGGAGAACGGCAACTACCTGCTGCTCGGAGTCCGCTCGCCGCGCTCGATTGACGTCAGCCACGCACTCGGCTTCGAGATGTCGCGGTTCATGGGCGGCTTCGACCTCACCGGCGGCCTGATATTCGTGCGCGAATTCAATCGCGACTTCCGAAGAGACGCGTCGAACCTCAACGCGCTGCTCGGCGTGCGCTACATCGTTCGCTGATGCGCGTGCAGCTCGCGTGGACAGCGCTCACCGAGCTGCTGGTGACCATCTCCGGAATCCTGCTGCTCAAGCTTGCGATTTCGCTGCTCGGGCCCGCCGGATTCGGGGAGTACGCGCTCAGCCGGAGAGCGATCGGGCTTCTGTACCTGCCGCTCGTCATGGGATTGGGCGTCGCAGCGCCACGCTACATCGCCATCGCGCGCGCGGGTGCGATGCGCGAATACTCCGAGAGCTCGTTCGCCACCGCGACTCTCACTGTCGGACTCCTCCCCGCCCTGCTTGTGGTGCTGCTTCTGAACCTCGCGCCCGGCTGGGGCGCCATGGTGCTGTTCGGGACCGACTCATTGTCGCGGCTGGTTCCCCCCGCTACAATCGCGCTCGCGGGAATCGCATTGCACAGCGTGGTGTACGCGGTGTATCGCGGCCGGTCGGAGATGCATTTCGCAAACGCCATGCAGCTCGTCAATCTCGGCGTCGTTCCCGTCTCCGTCTTCGCGCTGTCAGCGCACAATGCGCCCGCGGTGCTCACCGCGACGGGCACGGCGTGGCTCGTCGCGAGCGGCGTCGCTCTCGTTCACGTGCTGTATCGCGAGCGAAACGACTGGCGGGGCGTCGCCAGCATGAAGGAGCATCTGCGGGTGCTGCTCAGGTTCGGGCTGCCGAGGGTTCCCGGCGAGTTCGCGCTCGTCGGATTGTTCGCCATTCCGGCGCTCATCGCGGTGCGGCAGCATGGGATCGTCGTGGCGGGACAGTTCTCCGCGGCGATGTCGCTTCTCACGATGGCATCGGGAGCGTTCGCACCCGTCGGGCTGGTGATACTGCCGCGGGCGAGCGCGCAGGCCGCCGTCGGCGACATGGCAGGTCTCCGCCGCCTCGTGTTGAAGA
The DNA here is from genome assembly GCA_030647905.1 of Gemmatimonadaceae bacterium. Classification (NCBI taxonomy): domain Bacteria; kingdom Pseudomonadati; phylum Gemmatimonadota; class Gemmatimonadia; order Gemmatimonadales; family Gemmatimonadaceae; species Gemmatimonadaceae bacterium. The sequence continues at coordinate 55,981 of JAUSJA010000030.1, forward strand.
TTCTCGGAGGCGGTATATTGCTGGCCACTGCGGGGGTGGTGCTGGGAGAGATCCTGATTCCTCCCTTCATTCACTGGTACTTCGGGCCGGCGTTCGCTCCCGCCATTCCGATCTTTCGCGCTTGTCTCACAGGCGCGATTCCGTATGTCATCTACATCCTGATGCGCAGCATTCTCGACGCACTCGACGTCAAGGCGGTCAACAGCAGAAACCTGATCATCACGCTCGTCGTGCTGATCGCGCTCTGCCTGCCCAACTCCGGGATCATGTGGATGTCGTGGAGCCTCGTCGGATCGCTCGTGCTGCTGGGCGCACTGACGCTGAGGGACACCTACGCGCGACTCCGTGCGCGTACTCCCGCCGCGCCGTCTCCAATTTCCGCCTGATCACTCCGAATGAATAGAAAGGGAATCATTCTCGCCGGCGGCTCGGGCTCGCGCCTGTGGCCGTCAACGCGCGTCGTGTGCAAGCAGCTCGTGCCGGTGTACGACAAGCCGATGATCTACTATCCACTCACGACGCTGATGCTGGCGGGCATCCGTGAGATCCTGGTCATCAGCACGCCGGCGGACACGCCGCGATTCCGCGAGCTGCTTGGAGACGGGTCGCAGCTCGGGATTCAGCTCTCCTACGCCGTGCAGGAGCGTCCGGAAGGGCTTGCCCAGGCATTCATCATCGGCGCGGACTTTCTTGGCGACAGCCCTGCGGCGCTCGTGCTCGGAGACAATCTGTTCTTCGGACACGGTCTGTCCGAACAACTGCAACGTGTTGCGGCTACAACAGATGGGGCCACTATCTTCGCGTATCACGTGAAGGACCCGGAGCGGTACGGCGTGGTGGATTTCGACGAGAGCGGCCGCGCCAGAAGCATCGAGGAAAAGCCGGCGGCGCCGAAATCTCCGTATGCCGTCGTCGGCCTCTATTTCTACGACAATGACGTCGTGCAGATCGCGCGCTCACTTGCGCCGTCGCCGCGCGGAGAGCTCGAGATCACCGACGTCAACAGGCACTATCTCACCCGCGGCGACCTGCGAGTCGAGACCCTCGGCCGCGGGATGGCGTGGCTCGACACAGGAACACACGAGGCGTTGCTCGCGGCGTCGAATTTCGTGGCGGTGGTGGAAGCGCGTCAGGGTCTCAAGATCGGATCGCCCGAAGAGACTGCGTTCCGCATGGGATACATAGACGCCGCGGCGCTGGGCGACCTGGCGCGGCGGATGGGCTCGAGCAGTTACGGCGAATACCTGCTGTCGCTTCTCGATCCGGCGAACCCCGGGCGATGATCGCGAGGCCCACTCCGCTGCCTGGCGTTCTCGTGATCGAGCCCAGGGTATTCCGTGACGACAGGGGATTCTTCACCGAAACCTTCAGCACGCGCGCGCTGGATGGAACAGGAATCTCCGCGACTTTCGTTCAGGACAACCACAGCCGCTCGACGCGTGGCGTCCTGCGGGGACTGCACTATCAGCTCGACACGCCTCAGGGGAAGCTGGTGCACGTCGCGCGTGGGCGGATCTTCGACGTCGCAGTGGACATCCGCGTCGGCTCGCCGACGTTCGGCAAATGGTTCGGACACGAGCTGAACGACGAGAACCTGTTTTCGCTCTGGGTTCCACCGGGGTTCGCCCACGGCTTCTGTGTGATGTCGGATGTCGCGGACGTGATCTACAAGTGCACCGCGCTGTTCGATGCGGCCGACGATCGCGGCGTCGCGTGGGACGATGCGCGCATCGCGATAGACTGGCCCGAGTCGAACCCGATCATCTCTCCGAAAGACGCGCGCTTCGCCGGGCTGTCGGACGATCGCACCGATCTTCCGCGCTATTCCTGATGCGCGTGATGATCACCGGCGCCAGCGGTATGACCGGATCCGAGCTCGCCCGGCAGGCCGTAGCCAATGGATGGGAAAGTTCGGCGTTCACGCACCGTGAGCTCGACATCGGAGACGATGCCGCCGTCTCCGAGGCCGTGGCGGCGGCGCAGCCGGACGTCATCATCAACGCGGCTGCGTTCACGGGAGTGGACGCCGCGGAGTCGGCCCGTGCCGAAGCGATGCGGGTGAACCGCGACGGGCCGGCGAATCTCGCGCGGTCGGCAAGGAAATCCGGCGCGACGATGATTCACATCTCGACCGACTACGTGTTCGACGGTACCTCTTCCCGCCCCTGCCTCCCTTCGGATCCGGTGCATCCCACCGGCGTGTACGGGGAGTCGAAGCTGGCCGGTGAGATCGCCGTGCGCGACGCATGCGAGCGCCACGCCATCGTGCGCACGTCCTGGGTGTACAGCCACGACGGTCGGAACTTCGTTCGCACGATGCTGCAGGCAGGCGCGGAGAAGCGGGAGTTACGAGTGGTGAACGACCAGCACGGATCGCCGACCGCGGCGGCGGATCTCGCGTCGGCGCTTCTGCGTGCGGCCGAGCGGGTGCACGCTTTCCCGGCGCTTGGCGGCACGTATCACTTCAGCAACGCAGGAATCACGACATGGTATGAATTCGCGAAGGCCATCTTCGAGCTGCGGGGCGGCGACGCGCCGCGCATCGTTCCGATCGCCACTTCCGATTACCCCACCGCCGCGCGCAGGCCGGCCTATTCCGCGCTCGATACCACCTCATTCCGCGAAACCTTCGACGTGACTCCCCGGCACTGGAGAGATGCACTGATTGAGACGCTGGAGAAGCTGAATTGAGCGATATCACGCACGCGCCGCGTTCTGTTCTCGTCACAGGTGGCGCCGGGTTCATCGGCGCGAATTTCGTCGAGCACATCCTTGAGAACGATTCGCAGATTCGAGTGACAACGCTCGACTCGCTGACGTACGCCGGCTCACTGGACAATCTGCGGAACGCGATCTCCGATCCGCGACACGCGTTCATCGAAGGGGACATCACCGACGCGGCGCTCGTCAACCGGCTCATCGCCGACAACTCGATAGATACGATCGTGCATTTCGCGGCCGAGTCGCACGTTGACCGCTCGATAACCGGCCCGGCCGCGTTCATCAGCACCAACATCGTCGGTACGTTTACGCTTCTCGAGGCCGCGCGGGCAGCGTGGCTGGCCGACTCGGCGCGAAAGGACGTGCGCTTTCACCACGTATCCACAGACGAGGTATTTGGCAGTCTCGCGGAGTCCGATTCACCCTTCAGCGAGACGACGCCGTATTCGCCGAACTCTCCCTATTCCGCGACCAAAGCCGGCTCCGATCATCTCGTGCGGGCGTATCATCACACGTACGGGCTGCCGGTGACGATCACCAATTGCTCGAACAACTACGGCCCGTACCAGCACGCCGAGAAGTTCATCCCCACCGTGATCCGCTCGGCGCTGGCGGAGAAGCCGATTCCGATCTATGGCGCGGGACTCAACATCCGCGACTGGCTGTACGTGAAGGACCACTGCGCTGCGATTGATGCGGTGGTCAGGCGTGGCCGCGAGGGAGAGACGTATCTCATCGGCGGCAGGAGCGAGCGGCGCAACAAGGACATTGCCCGCGAGATCTGCGGCATCCTCGACGAGCGATCTCCAAGGGCGCACGGAAGCTACGCGGAGCTGCTGACGTCGGTGACCGACCGGTTGGGCCACGATTTCAGATACGCCATCAACAGCGCGCTGATCGAATCCGAGCTGGGCTGGTTGCCAGGCGAGACGTTCGACAGCGGAATCCGCAAGACAGTGGACTGGTACGTGGCGAACCCGTCGCACCTGGAGCGGCACGGGTAGGATGGCATCGTCCCAGGCGCTTGCGCTTTCGATCGTTCTCATCGCGTGGGCAGCGTGCATGCGTGCGCTCTGCGGCACGTGGCTGCAGCCGGGAGCGTTCTTCGCGCTGTGGTGGTGCTTCGCGGGAATCCTGCCGCTCGTGTTCGCCCCCAACGAGGCAGTCGGCCCCAACGCGATGCTCTGGCTGATCGCCGCGAGCATCGCCGTCAGCGCGGGCGGCGTGGCCGGCAATGGCGGCTTCAGGACTCGAAGAATCGCATCGCCTGCACCCGCTACCGATCGCGAGCTTCGAATCTTCGGAATCGTCCTCGTTATCTCGGTGGTGCTGGGGATCGGGTCGAACGTCGCATTCATCGCGGCGTCTTCCATTCCGCTGTCCGACGTGCTCGACATCGAGAAGCTCGTCGTCGTCTCCAACTCGCTTTACGTGCAGCGGGCGGCCGATGCGGGAGCTCCTCCACCGCCCATGCTCGCCCAGGCGTTGCTGCCGTTTGTGTATCTCGCGCCGGCAGTCGGCGGAATCCTGTTCGAGCTGCGACGGGAAAAGGGATGGAAGCTTCTCGCGCTGTCGTCCTACCTGCCGGCGATCGCCGTGACAGTGCTCCAGACTACGAAGGCGGCCGTGCTTTTCGCCATCGTCCTCTGGCTTTCGGGCTATTTCGCGACGCGACTTCGTTTCGGCAAGCTCGCCGTATTCACGAAGGGGCACCTGCTGTTCGCGACCCTGGTCGGCGGAGTTCTCACGACCTTCTTCTTCGCCGTGGGTCTGGCGCGAATGGCGTCAACGGACGTCTCGCTCCTTAACGTCGTGATGCTCAAGCTGCTCACGTCGGCGTTCGGGCATATGACTGTTTTTTCGCAATGGCTCGCGGAGTATTGGTCGCAGCCGTTCGCTCCTTCGCTTGGCAAGGTCACTTTCGCGGGACCGCTCGAGATGCTCGGATTCGGCCAGCGGATACCGGGACTCTTCGATTCCATTGTGGATCTCGTCGCCGGAGAGTCGAGCAACATTTACACCGCCTTCAGGCCGCTCATTCAGGATTTCACGATCCCCGGCGCGCTTGCCACTCTTACGCTGCTCGGATTCGTCGGCGGGATCGGCTTCAGGAGCGTCGCGGCCGGGCGCTGGAGCGCCGTACCCCTGCTTCTCGTGGCATATGTGACGATCTTCTGGACGCCGATCACGTGGTTCTGGATCTACAACAGCTTGACGGCGACAGTCGTTGCTGTTGGATTGATTGTGATTTTCATACGATTGTTGCGGGGCACGCGGGCCGTGCCGATCACCAGGGAGAGAATTGTCAGCACAACTTAAGGAGCCGTACCTGGAGGAAGGGATGGACGCGCTCAACCTTTTGACGCCCCTGCTGGAAAAGCGGCGCCAGATCGTCGTGGGCGCAATTCTGATCAGCCTCGCGGTCGGCGGCATCGCCGCACTGATGCCGCGGAAATACAAGGCGGAGCTGTCGCTGGTGCCGGTAGTGAACAACAAGTCCTCCACCGCGCTGGGAGGAATCGCGGCGCTGGCCGGCGCGACCCTGAACACCGGGTATCAGCTCACACCCGCCCGCATGGTCGAGCTGCTCAAGTCGCGCACGGTCCTGGCCGGTGTCGGTGACTCGCGAGTGAATCCGAACGCAAGCGAGACCGTCATAGACCGCTTCCTCGGCGAGAAATACACGCGCAATGACGAGGAGGAAATCGAGAAGCACCTCGAGCGCGTGCTGACGGTGATAACGAACAAGGAGACGGGCACCATCACTGTCTCGGTGGCGTACAAGGACAGCGCTCTCGCCCGGATCATCGCGTCCCGCGTCGTGGACAGCGCGAGTCAGATCTTCGTCCGCACGTCGAAGGCCCAGGCCCAGCAGCTGCGGATCGCGCAGGAAGGCCGGGTCGAGGCGGCGCTCACTCAGCTCGCGCGCGCCGAGCAGCGGCTCCGCGATTTCAACTTCTCCAACCGGGCCGTACCCAACTTCTCCACGGCGAGCATGGAGCGCGAGCGACTGATCCGCGACAGGAGTCTCGCCGAGCAGGTTTATGCGCAAGCGGCGACGGACAGGGAGTCTGCCTACGCGCGGGAGCTGGAGGCCACTCCGACTGTAGTCGTGCAGGATCCCCTGCCCGCGCTTCTGCCGAAGGTGAGAAAGCGGATCATCATGAAGACCGCAGTCGCAATCGTCGGCAGCTTCATCCTGATCTCGTTCGTGGTGCTGATCGCTGACGTTACCACGCGACGGCTCGCGCGGCCCGATTCGGCATCCGACCGTTTCCGCCGCGCCGTCTCTACGCTACCACGTCTGAAGCGCCGATCGCCGACGGCGTAACGCTACCTTCGTCTCAATCCGTCCCACGCCGCGCCGGCGTACCGCCGCGCGACATCCGCGTCATACTGGTCACGCCGCACCCATGCGACGGCGCGGCGAACGCCGAACATCGCGAGGAGACTCGCACAGAATGCGGCGTAGGCAACGGGACTCCGACCGGTTCGGAAGAAATAGAGAGCGCCCTTGAGGTACTCCGGATAAAGGTTGCGCGATCCGTCGCGAACCGTTTGGCTCCCGTAGTGGATCACGCTCGCCTCGGGATAGTAGACGACCTTCCATCCGTTCTCGTGGAACCGGCGGTGCCACTCAGTTTCCTCTCCGCCGACGATTGCCACTTCGACCATCGGCCCGACCTGCCGCACCGCTTTCATTCGCATCGCTACGCACGCGCCCCGGAGAGTATCCACTTCGACCGTGCGGTCGTGCGCCCAGTAGCGGGACGAGCCTTCCTTCGACCGGAGTATGGGCGCGAGACGCCCGAGGATCGAATCGGTGAACGGCAGCTCGCGGAGACCGGAATGCGCGAGCAGGATCTGCGGCATGGATGGAAATCCGTACGTGGACGGCTGGAGGGACCCGTCAGGATTCAGCAGGCGCGGGCTGGCGACGCCAACGCGCGAATTCTCCGGCCTGTCGAGGAATTCCGTCACGAGGCGGATGGCGTCGGGAAGGATCAGGAGGTCGTCGTTCAGCAGCCAGACATACCGCGCCCGGGAGACCCTCAGCACGCGATTATGATTGGCCGCAAACCCTTTCGGTGTCTCGTTATCGAGCACCGTCGCCTCCGGGTAGCGCGCGCGAAGGCGCCCGGCCAGTCCACTGCCGGGGGTGTTGCAGGTCACTGTCACGCTCCATGCGTAGCGCGACCCCTTCATCGTCTTCGTCAGCGATTCGAGGCAACCGAACAGCATCTCCTCGTTGGAGCCGCTCACGATCGAGAATTCGATGTCCTTATCCCGCGATCCCATTGCTTCCAACGTCGGCCCCCGATAGCCTACCCCACGAAATGCACTCGGTCTCGATTCTAATCCCATGTTATCACGAACGGAACTTCATCCGTGCTTGTCTCGACTCAGTCAGAGCCTTCGAGATGCCTGACGGAGCGACGCTCGAGGTTCTCGTTCTGGACGGGATGTCCACCGACGGGACGCGCGAGATCGTTTCGAGTATCGAACAATCGGATTCGCGCATAAGAATGGTGGATAATCCGAGCCGCACACAGTCCGCTGCCCTGAACCTCGGAGTATCGATCGCCACGGGCGACTACGTGATGCGGCTCGACGCGCATTCAGTATATCCGCCCGATTATCTCGCGCTGACGCTGGAGACGGCGATCAGAACCGGCGCCGACAATACCGGCGGGGTGGTCGTCACGCTGCGCCGCGGGGAGGGTTACCAGTCGGCGCTCGTGCAGGCGATCACCACGCACAAGTTCGGCGTCGGCGACTCCGGCTTCAGGACAAACGCGGCCGAGGGGGAGGCGGACACTGTTCCCTACGGCTGCTTCAAGCGGGACGTGTTCGCCAAGGTCGGTCTGTTCGACGAGCGGCTTATCCGCGCCCAGGACTACGAGATGAACCGGCGGATAATCGCCGCTGGCGGAACTGTGTGGATGAATCCATGGATACAGGTCCGATACTTCCAGCAGCCGGACCTCGCGTCCTTCATCCGCAAGCAGGTCGTCTACGAGGCGCCGTATAACGCGTATCTCTGGTATCTCGCGCCTTACGCGTTTACCCCCCGGCACGCCATCACCGGAGTCTTTGCCGCAGGGGTGATCGCTGGTCTGGCCATTTCGCCCTTTTCGACGTTCGTGCGCTGGACTTTCGCGGCCGTCATGACGCTCTATCTGCTTCTGGCGATTCTTTCGGGCGTCCAGCAGGCAGTGAGGTACCGCGAGCCGCGCCATGTGATCTTCGCTCCCGTCGCCTTCTTTCTCTATCATTTTCTGCACGGGACCGGCGTTCTGATCGGGCTCGCCCGGCTGGCGACGGGCACGGCTCCAGTCCAGGGAAAGCCCGAGCCGTGGCCCGGCGCGGGCCGGTTTCGGGCCTGGCCGTGACTGCCAATGGCGGCACCCCTCTCCCGGCCCGATCCCGCCAGCCGTGGATCGCTGCCGCAAAGGCACTGGCACTCGGTGGCAAAATCGGGATAAATTGTACGCTGACAACCAGTTGGCGAACTCAGCACGATTCTCGTGGAGGCCAGCAGGCACTCCCCGTAATCTGACTCGTACCTGCGTATGACTTCCCCCGCCTCGACGTCGATGTCCGTACCGTTCTTCCGGTATCCGCATCTCTTCGCCCAGCAACGCGAAGAGATTTTGAGCGCGATGACGGCAGTCATGGATCGTGGCGCGTTCATTCTTCAGAGCGACCTCGTCGAGTTCGAGACGGCGATCGCCAACTTTACCGGGGCAAAGCACGCTCTCGGTGTTGCCAATGGGACCGATGCGCTGATCATCGCTCTCCGGGCGGCTGGAGTCGGGCCCGGCGACGAGGTCATAGTCCCCTCGCACACCTACGTCGCCTCGGCGGCCTCGATCCACTTCGCCGGCGCAACGCCTGTTCTCGTGGAATGCGGCGCCGACCACATGATGGATCCGGAGTCGGTCGCGGCGGCCGTCACCTCTCGCACGCGCGCGATCATGCCTGTGCAGCTGAACGGCCGCACCTGCGACATGGACGCTCTTCAGGCGATCGCAGACCGGCACGGACTCCTCATCATCGAGGACGCGGCGCAGGCGATCGGATCGAAGTTCAAGGGCCGGAACGCCGGCACCTTTGGCATCGCGGCAGCGATCAGTCTCTATCCCGCAAAGATCCTCGGCTGCTTCGGCGACGGAGGCGTCCTTCTCACCAATGACGCCGACATGGCGCGGAAGATGTCGCTGCTGAGAGATCATGGCCGCGACGAGACCGGTCTTGTCGTCACATGGGGGCTCAACTCGCGGCTCGACAATCTCCAGGCGGCTGTACTGAACGTGAAGCTTCCGCAGCTCGACGCCGAGATCGAGCGCCGCCGGCAGATCGCGCGCCTGTACCGCGAAGGACTGCAGGATATCGAAGACATTGTGCTCCCGCCGGGACCGGACAACGATCCCGACCACTTCGATGTCTATCAGAACTACGAGATAGAGTCCGGCAGGCGCGACGACCTGCGCGCGCAGCTGGAGAAGGGCGGCATCCGCACCATCATCCAGTGGGCCGGCAAGCCGGTGCATCATTTCGAAGGGCTCGGCCTTACCGGCTTCAAGCTCCCCTTCACCGACCGTCTTTTCACCCGCTGCTTCCTGCTCCCGATGAACACCTCGCTCAGCGATGACGAGGTCGCATACATCTGCGAGCGAATCCGGAAATTCCATGCGGGCTAGCGTGGAGCCAGGGGTGTATCGGAACGCTTCATCCCTTGGCAATCTTGCGGATGCGGACCGTTATCACGAGCCGCTTTCCATTGACGCCGACGACACGACTGCGTTGCTGAACGGGCTTCAGCGGATGATTCTGATCCGCGTCGTCGAGGAAAAAATCGGCGACATGGTTTCGCAGGGCGTAGTGAAATGCCCCTGCCATCTGGCGATCGGACAGGAAGCGCCGGCCGTTGGCGTCGCCGGATACGTGCGCAAGGGCGACCGTGTGTTCGGTGCGCATCGCTCGCACGGCCACTTCCTTGCGCTCGGCGGCTCGCCACACGGGCTGCTCGCTGAAGTCCAGGGCAAGGACACCGGCGTGTCGCGCGGCATGGGTGGCTCGATGCACCTGATTGACATCCCCAACGGGCTCTTTGGAACCGTGCCGATCGTCGGCGCGACGATTCCGATCGCGGTAGGCGCGGGAATCGCGGCGAAGATGGACGGGAACGGCGACATGGCAGTCTCGTTCTTCGGTGACGGCGCGACGGAGGAAGGCGCATTCCACGAGTCCATGAACCTCGCGGCGACGATGAAAGTGCCGGTGCTGTTCGTGTGCGAGAACAACTTCTTCTCGAGCCACCTGCACATCAACCTGCGCCAGCCCGACACGTCCGTCTGCAGGTACGCCGAAGCCCACCGCGTGGGCTGGGCGCGCGCCGATGGAAACGATCTCGCCGCCGTGCGCGCGGTAACGAAGGAAGCGGTGGAAGCCATTCGCGCCGGCGAAGGTCCGCGGTTCCTCGAGCTCGTCACGTACCGCTGGAGAGGACACGTAGGGCACCGCGAGGACGAAGACGTGGGCGTGAAGCGCAAGGACGATCTTGCCGCATGGAAGCTGCGCGATCCCATCAGCCGCCTCGCCGTAGCACTCGAATCTCTCGGGGCCCTCGACCGCCAGCAGCTCAAGCGCTACTGGACCGATGCGCACTCGGTGGTCGAGGAGGCGTGGGCAGCGGCCACACACGACGGCTATCCGCCGGCGAAGGCACTTCTCAGCCGCGTTTACAGCGGGACCATGGCACGCAAGCATTGAAACAGGCACCAGTAACCACAGGGTACGGAGCCGCGATCCGCGACGGCTTCGAGTATCTCCTCGCAAATCATCCATCGGTGTTCACCATCGGCCAGGGGTTGTGGAGCCCCTGGTACGTCGGCAACTCGATGACGGACCTCGACAGCCAGTTCGGACGCGAGCGCGTGATTGACACGCCCGTCTCCGAGCTGGGATGCACGGGTGCGGCGCTGGGCGCGGCACTGTGTGGCTACCGTCCGGTGGTCATTCACCCGCGCGTGGACTTCATGCTGCTGGCGGTGGACCAGATCGTCTCGCAGGCGGCGAAGTGGCGCTCGATGTTCGGCGGCCAGGTGTGCGCGCCGATCACCGTGCGCGCGATCATCAACCGCGGCGGCGAGCAGGGCGCGCAGCATTCGCAGTCGCTGCAGTCGTGGTTCGCCCACATCCCCGGCCTGCGGGTGGTGATGCCTTCCACTCCCACTGACGCGCGCGATCTCCTCATCGCGAGCGTGCTTTCGGACGATCCCGTTCTCTACCTCGACGACCGCTGGCTGTACGGGCTCGAAGAGGAGCTGCCGCCGATCGAGGAGAGGAATCTCGCGCTCGAGGGTCCGCGCCTCACGCGCACGGGCCAGGATCTCACGCTCGTCGGCTGCAGCTACAGCGCGCATCTCTGCCGCGAGGCGGCGGCACGACTCAGCGCCAACGGCATCGAGTGCGACGTGATAGACATCCGCGTTCTGAATCCGCTCGACGCGACGCTGCTCATCAAGTCGGCGAAGAAGACCGGACGCGTGCTCGCCGTGGATGGCGACTGGAGAAGCTGCGGAATGGCGGCCGAGGTGATCGCGTCAATCGTGGAGGCGGTGGATCCGCGGGTGATGCGTGCCGCGCCGCGCCGGGTGACGCTGCCAGATGCCCCAGCGCCCACGAGTAGTCCGCTCGAGCGCAGTTATTATCCCACGGTGGATTACATCGTACAGCGCGGCCTCGCGCTCGTCGGAGCGCAGCAAGAAACTTTCGAATGAAGCGTCTGCTGGACATCGTCGCGGCGGCACTGGGGCTCCTCGTCCTGTCGCCGCTGCTGGCAATTCTTTGCTTCGCCATCTGGCTTCAGGACTATCACTCGCCGTTCTACATCGCGAGCCGGATCGGCCGCGGCGAGCGCCCGTTCCGCATGGTGAAGCTGCGCTCGATGGTGATCCGCGCAGATCGCACGGGAGTGGACTCCACCGCCGGCGACGACCCGCGCATCACTTCGCTCGGCAGATTCATCCGGCGATTCAAACTCGACGAGATTCCGCAGTTGTGGAACGTGCTCGGCGGAAGCATGTCGCTGGTGGGTCCGCGGCCGAACGTCGAGCGCGAGACGGTACTCTACACGCCCGACGAGAAGCGACTGTTGAGCTCGCGCCCGGGCATCACCGACCTCGCTTCGATCGTCTTCGCCGACGAGAGCGAGATCCTGCAGGGCAGCGCGGACCCGGACCTCAGGTACAATCAGGTCATCCGCCCCTGGAAGTCGCGCCTCGGGCTTCTGTACGTTGACGCGCCGCCGAGTGTCGCGCGGGACCTCCGGGTGATCGCGCTGACCGTGCGCGGCGCGCTCGACCGTGGCGCGGCGCTCCGTGGCGTGCACCATATCGCGGCCGCCATTGGAGCCGATCCCGGACTACTGGAGATCATCACACGCCGGCACCCGCTTCCGGCCGGTGCGCCGCCGGGCGCGAGCGAGATCGTTCAGAGCCGGGCCGTCGTCGCGTAACGAGACCCGGCCGAGTAGTGAGTCAAATCCCCTGGCCGGCAAAATCGTCGCGCGGGCGCGCGACGATCTGCCCGCTCAGGATTTCCGGAGCACGGTAGTCATCTGTCCGACAGCCGGCGGGATCAGCGCCTGCACCGCGAAGTACAGCGACGGCGCATACCGCGACAGCGCACGGCCGAGTGGCGGGACGAGCGCTCCCTTCTCTCTCGCCACCACGCTGGTCGCGCCGCCGACGTCGAACAGCTTGGCGATGCGCCTCTTCGACATCGCCTTGTACACGTCGCTGCCGGGTTTGGAGTAGCGCCAGTCCACCAGCATCAGGTAGCCGCCGGGTTTCGTCACTCGCACCATCTCGCGGGCGATGCGGCTGGCCATGTCATCCGACGGAATCAAAACGAACATCGTTGACTCGAAGACGATGTCGAAGTCGCCGGCGCCGTAGCTCATCGCGTCGCCGCTCTCGCATCTCAGGTCGGCGAGCGGAAGAGCTCGCCTCGCCTGCTCGATCCGCTCCGTGCTGATGTCCACTCCCGACATCTGCTGCTGCGTGAAGCCGAGTCGAAGGAACTGGATGAGGCCGGCACCGGTTCCGCAGCCGACGTCGAGTATGCGCGCCGACTCGCGTTCGAGATCCATCCGCCGCAGCGCGCGTATGTTCGCCCTGTCGAAGGCGAACGTCTGGAAGGTTACTTCCGGATTGCCGAGGAGGTCGTTGCGGTCCGCCTTGTGCTCTTCATAGTATCGGCTGTACACGCCGTCACTTGGTGGAGCAAAAGTCGTCCGCAGCCGCGTTCGTCGTGAGCCGCGTTGGATTGCTTCCGTCCGCATTCATGATCCAGATGTCGTTGCTGCCGCCGCGGTTGCTCATGAAGCAGATCTGGCGCCCGTTGGAGCTCCACGCGGGACGACCGTCGGACGCGGGATTTTTCGTGAGGTTCACCTGGTTGGTGCCCTCGTACGGCAGATCGTGGAAGTCCATCGTGTAGATCTCGAAGTTGCCGTCGCGGAAGCTCGTGAACGCGATCCTGGTTCCGTCGGGCGACCACGCGGGCGACTGGTCGGCACCGCCCGCGGTGGTGTAGCGATACACCACGTTGGTGTGGTTCACCAGGACGTAGATGTCGTCGTTCACCGAGTTCCGGTTGGCCTGAAAAGCGATATATCGCCCGTCGGGTGACCACGTGGGATACGTGTCGGTCGCGAAATGGTCGGTGAGCCGAGTCACGTTGTTGCCTTCGTTGCTCATCACAAACAGCTCGAACTGCCCCAGCCGGTTGCTCGAGAACACGACCCTCAATCCGTCAGGAGACCACGCCGCGTTTTCGTCTGTGGACGGATCGTTCGTCAGATTCCTCAGCCCGGTCCCATCCGGGTTCATAACCTCGATGTCCATATTCCCGCTGCGATTGGACTGGAACAGAACGAAGCGTCCGTCGGGAGACCAGGCCGGATGCGTGTCCTGCGCGCCGTTGGTCGTCAGACGCGTTTGATTCGTTCCGTCCGAATTCATCGAGTAGATCTCGTCGTTCCCGTCGCCATTGGAGACGAAGAGAATCTTCGGCTCCATCTGCCGCAGCGACGGGCCGGTGGACTCGATGCAGCTTCCAATGGTGACCGCGACGAGGATCCACCCGGCGGCTTTGTACGCACGTCTCATTGAATCCATGCTCCTCGCGACGCCTACCATCCCAGCATGCTCATCGTTACGGACAGATAGTGGCTCGACCTGTCGCCGATGGCCGACGCGTCCGACCCGCACCCACTGGTGCGCTGAAAGAACGTGTTGTATCTCGTCAGCTTGGAGTAGTCGGCCTGCAAGCGGAAGAATCTCGTTCCGAACCCCGCGCGGGCCCCCGGGTAGACGGTGACGTCGTGAAAGCAGCGGTGCGGATTGTTCTTGGCGAAGAACGCGTCGTTGTTGAATCGCGTCCGGCCGAAGTTCGCTCCGAGAGCAAAACCTCCGCGCAGGTAATCTGCCGCGAACCACTGGCCCGAAGAGCCCGGCCCTATTCCGGCGCCGAGCATCTGCCCTTCGTTCGTGTATCCCTGTATCACCGCTCGACTGGTGTAGAACGATCCGTTCGGCCTGAACCTGTAAGTCGTGCTCTGCTCGACGTTCGTGAACTCGCTCTGGATGCGGAACCGTGCGGGCCCATTTCCAATCGGCCTGACCCACTGCAGTCCCGAGGTGTAACCGCGGCTGTGCATGGGCTCGAGCAGGAAGTCACGAATGGATTTCGGCATCTCTGCGCGTGCCCACTCGATATAGGTCTCGAGCCCGTAGCTCGGAAGCACCCAATGGGCGAACACGGAGAGAATCTGATCCGGTCCGGGCGTGAAGGTCGAATCGGTGACCGGAAGCGCATTGGGATGGCCGACGCTCGACAGAAAGTTGAAGGCCTTCGCGGCAACGCCGCTGTACCCGTCGACCGGAGCGAATACGGAGCGCGAGAATCCGAGTGTCAATCCGGAAGCCGGCGAGTGCTTCCAGATCAGGGAGATTGCGCTGATCGAGCGGACGTCGTTCGTGATGTCCTTGTCGAAATAATCCGACTCGTGGAGTCCACCGACGATCCACCGGCCCTCGAACTGGCCGATCGCGCTCCGCAGAGGGCGCGCGGTCCTCAGAAAAGCGTGAGGAAAGCCGGCGGCGTTATCGCTGAAGATGATCGGATTCCGGATCGCCGGGCCCCACCACTCGTTCTCGCTTGCGGCGCCGGCCTGGAACGCGCCGAACGATGCCGTCACCGACGATTGCCCCGGATGAATCCTGCTTATCGCCGAGCCGCCGAAGCGATACGGCAGATCGATCGAGTACGGAACGACGTTGAATGGCGACGAGAAGCCGCTCCGCGACGCGGGAATTGGCCTGGCGTACCGGAGATCGGTCGGGTCAATCGAAAGATTGTGGTTGGACGAATAGACGAACTCGGGAATCGCCACGACGCGCACAGGCCCGAACGTCGCGGTGAAACCAGCCATCACTCTCCCGTTGTAACCCTTCCCCGCCCACAGGGCCCCGTCGTTCTGGCCGAACGGCAGATCGCTGTTCGTCACTGATGTGATGCGCGGAAGCACGATACTGAACGAGCGCGGCACAAGCCCCGACGCGCGCGGATCGGTGAGCGACGACGTGGACCGCAGGAACAGGCCCTGATACGGAGCGTGGCCTTGCAGCTCAGCGAGACGCAGCCGGTCCACGGAATCGCCGCTCACCGTCACGACCACCTCTGTGAACGGGGCAATCACGGGCGCTGGAGCCGACACTGTCGGGGCAGCACCTGGCTCACGCTGCGATGCGGCAGTCCCGGCAACGCCCAACATGAGGACCGCAGGCAGCAGATAAGAAAGACGCTCGAATGGACGCATTAAATGATGACGTTTCGATGTGATGACTCGTGCGGCACGCGGAGCGATCGGAGACCCGGCACGCTTGCTCCGTACAGTTCGCGAGCGTAAATATAGTGTCTCCGCACGGGTACGCGCCGCGCCGATCTGTATTGACGGCGGATCCTGCAATTCTCTCGTCAGACTGCCAGTGATGAATAAAGATTGTCCCGCGGCCCTCCGTCGAATGGTCATCGCCGCGGTCGTCATGACTGCGGCACTAACCGGCACAAACGCTTCGGCCCAGACGCTGGGCGGGCGGAGTGAGGTCTACGCCGGCAGCGAGCTCGAGAGCTACCTGCGATATCTGCAGACTCTGGGCAAATCGCAGCCCACAGTCTGGAGCCTTCGCGGACTCTCGCCGTCGGAGATCGACGCCCTCGCTCCCATCGATTCGGCGCATCCGTGGTCGGCCAGATACGATTTTGGCAAGCAGACACGCACCGGTCTTCAGGTGGATTACGTCCGGCCGACCGTGGGCTTCGTCCTCAATTCCTCATACCCGTTCGGCGGAAATGATGGGCCGGTATGGGCGGGCAAGGGAGTGACGAGCTGGGCCCAGACCGGCGTTTCCGCACGCTGGGGGCCTTTCTCGGCGAAGCTCGCGCCGATCGCATTCCGTGCCGGGAACCAGTCATTCGCGCTGATGGCGAACGGACAAGTCGGGAATCTCATATTCGCCGACGGGCAGCTCCCGGGTGAGATAGACCGGCCGCAGCGGTTCGGAAACGCTCCCTATGCGCGCATTGATCCAGGCGAGAGCACACTCAGGGTGGACGTGGCCGGCATCGCCGCGGGTATATCCACGGCGAGCAACTGGTGGGGACCGACGGTCGAGTTTCCATACATACTCGGCAACAACTCGGGCGGGTTCCCCAGCGCATTCGTCGGAACCTCCAAGCCAGCCAACATCGGAATCGGCCATGCTCACGGCCGCGTGGTCTACGGGTATCTGGACCAGTCCCCGTATTCATCTGTCACCGGCAAGGATTACTTCGAGAGCTACCTCTCACCTGGCAAGAGGAGATTCATGGCGGGGCTCGTTGGAATCCTGCAGATCAGGGGTGCCCCCGGCCTTGAAATCGGCGGAATGCGGTTCTTCCATTCCGCGATGGACAGCAGCGGAATCACATCAAAAGACATATCGCTTCCATGGCAGAATCTGCTGAAATCGCGCATCAAGCCCGAGGATACCACCGTTTTCGGCGACGACCGAAGCCTTCGTGAGAATCAGCTGGCATCCATCTTCTTTCGCTGGGCGCCTCCCGGTAACGGACTCGACTTTTACGGCGAATACGGTCGCGAGGACTTCAGCGCCAACATCCACGATTTTCTCCTCGAGCCCGATCATTCTTCGACGGTCAATCTCGGATTCAGAAAAGCGTGGATGAAGAGCGGAGGGACGATGAACGCGGCTCGTGCCGAATTTTTCTCGTACGAAGCGCCCGCCGGTACTCGAACGAGAAGCGAGGGACTGATCTACCTGCATCAGCCGTTAAGGCAGGGCCACACCTACAGAGGCCAGATGCTCGGCGCCAATACTGGTGCCGGCAGCGGGTCGGCTCAACTGTTCGCGCTGGAGCGCTACACGACCGGCGGACGCATCAAGGGATTCTTCTCCCGCGTCACACAGCGCGAGGTTTCCGTCCGCGAGGAGCCGTATTCCAGCGGTCCAGCGCTCAAGAAACCCGAAGACGTGCAGTTCTCCCTTGGGACTGAGCTCGCCCGCTTCATCGGACCGTTCGACGTCACCGGCCGACTCGTGTTGACGTCAGAGGCAAACCGCTACTTCGCAAGCGACAAGTCGAACGCGAACTTCGTCCTGATCGTCAGGCAGGGATTCTAGGCGCCCGCATCGGCTGTCACGGCTGAGAACCGGAGAAATCCGCGCGTTCCGGCGTTGCGCGACTCGAGCATGCGCTGCCTGAGGAACGCCAGAACGATTCCCACGAGCAGTCCCACCGCCAGGCCGAGCAGCGTCTGTCGCGCCGCCTCGCGCCGCTGCGGCTCGGCGGGAAGATCGGCTGATTCGACGACGCTCAACTCGGTGGGGTCTCTCGCTTCCTCGATCTTCGCCTGCTCCAGCGACTCCGACAGCGCCGTGTAGACCTGCTGCTGCGCCACGACTTCGCGCGTCAGACGGTCGTGCTCGAGCCTGAGCTGAGGTGAGTTCTCGTACTCGCGATTCACGCTGAGAAAGTCCCTCGCCGCGGACTCCGCCTGGTGCAGCCTCGCCCGTGCATCCCCCACGAGGCCCTCGATGAACTTGCGCTCATCCACCGCTTGCCGGTGCCGTCGCGCGATGGAATACTCGTTGACCTCGACGAGAATGTTGGCCGCGATCTGCTGCGCCAGGAGCGGATCGACTGCCTGCACAGAGAGCCCGACGATGCCGCTGCGCGAGTAGATGTTCGACGATACGTCGGGAGCGAGCCGCTCCGCCGCGAGCACGGCGGCGACATCGGGATTCTTTTCCTCGATGCCGTAGATCTCGGCGAGAGTACGCTTCCGCCCCCGGCTGTCGGACGTCAGGTACGTTTCTTTTGCGGCAGCAACGAGGATCGTCCTCGCCGGCACGAGATCGGAGTAGAACACGATGGACTGCGAGAACTCGGCAGCCGCCGCGATGTTGATGCCGAACGCGCCGGCGCCACCGCCGATCTGCGCCGGCGCCCGGCTGCCTTTCACTACGAACGATGCGCGCGACAGGTACAGACTCGCCTGCGACGCGGCGAGCACGCCGAAGACCGCCATGCCGGCAAGAGCGCAGAGAGCGACGAGTCGCCTGTGGCTCAGGACTATGCTTAGAAACGCGAGTAGCGACGTCTCTTCGCGCGGGCCCTCGACATTCCCTGCCCTGGGAACCATCGGTGGCATGCGGGAGGTCTCGTGGCCTCCCGGCACGTCAGCGGACCCCACGCTCAATTGCGCGACTGCGCATGCATCGGCCGGATCCGCTCGACCGACATGTAGATGATGCTGAGAAGAATTGCCCCCGCGGCGATCGCGATCAGGAACAACGTCGGACGGAGCCATGCGACGATCGCAAGCACGGCGAGCGCGAGGTTGATGATCAATATCGTCGTGCTCACCTGCGCGTGGCTGCGGCCGGCCTGCACCATCCTCTGGTACGCGTGACTGTGGTGCGCATGATACCAGCGCTCGCCATGCGCGATGCGGCGGCAAAGCGTCACTGTCGCGTCGAACACGAACGCGCCGAGCAGCAGCACCCAGATCAGGAGCGGCACAGCCCCAGCGTTCTCCGAGGCGACCGCAAGCACCGCGAACAGGTAGCCGAGCATGCCGCTTCCGACGTCGCCCATGAACAGCTTCGCCGGGGCCCAGTTGAACGGAAGAAATCCGGCGCTCGCCGCGGCGATGAGGAACGACACCGTCGCCAGCCCGACCTGGCCCATCGCCATCAGGATCATTCCGCCGATCACGCCAGTGCTGATCGCTTCTCCCGCGGCGAGCCCGTCAATTCCGTCCACGAAATTGTAGAGGTTTATCGCCCACACGATCCCTATTACGCCGAGTATCGTTCCGAAGAGCCCGAGGTTCACGCTTGCGAATCCGATACTGAGAGACGGGAATCCACCGAGCCAGTACATCGCCCAGCCGGCGGAAAGAAATTGAACGGCGAATCGCGTGAGTGCCGGCAGATCGCGGTGATCGTCCACCCATCCGACTGTCGCGATCATCGCTCCACCGCCGGACAGCGCTATCGCCAGATTCCAGTCAATCCAGCCAAGCATGGCGGCAATGATGATTCCTCCGAGCGCCGTCACGGCGATCGCGAGTCCTCCGCCCCGCGGCGTCGGCGAGGAGTGGGAGCTCCGCTCGTTAGGAATGTCGAGGAGTCTGTCGAGGGCATACAAACGAACGCGGCTCGCCAGCAGCCAGCTCAGGATCGCCGCCGCGACGACGAATACGAGTCGCTGAACCATTATCTGATCACCTCCGAACGGGATCTGAACCATTCTGCGGTAAGGAGCATTCCCCTCTCTAATGATATTGGCGGTTTATAGCCGGTGGTCTCCCGGAGTCGGGAAGTGTCGACGAAGAGAGAGCCGAGCACCGCCGTAAGGGAATCACCTGTAAGATGGAACGGCGGAAATCGGGAGAGCAAGCCCCCGCTTCCGGCGACCGCCCGGAGCATCGCCCGGGGGAACGGAAAGAGCCTCGCCGGCCGGCCAAGCGCCCGCGCGATATGCCTGATGAGCTCGGGCGTGGAAACGTCCTGTTCGTCACTCACGTACACCGTCTCCCCGGCCGCCGCGGGGCTCGTCATCAGGCCGCGGATGGCGGCGACGGCATTGTCCACGTAGGCGAAGCTGCGGCGGTTCCTCACCGAGCGGAGTGGCAACGGGAGGCCGCGGTCCACCACGCGGAACAGCAGCCCCATGTTCGCCTTCATACCCGGCCCGTAGACGTTCGGCAGGCGCAGTATCGGTGCGCGAAGACCCTCACGCACGCCGACGACCCGCACCAGCCGCTCCGCCTCGAGCTTGCTCTCGCCGTAGGCGTCCACTGGCTGCGGTGGCGTGTCCGAAGTCAGCACCCGATCGCTCTGATCGGCGACCGCCTTCACCGAGCTGATGAAAACGAAGGTTCCAACGCCGGCAGCCACGGCCTCCTTCAGGAGCAGCGCGGTGCCATCCACGTTGATCCTGCTGCACTCGGAACCCGGATCGCCTATCCCCTCGGCCTTCGCATGCACCCTCGCGGCGAGATGGACGACGGTCGAGACGCCGGACAGCGCCGCGCGCAGCGCATCCCGGTCGGTGATATCGGCGGCGATGGCCGTCTCGACTCCGGGCACGTTCATCCCCGTCGCCGAGCGCGTGATGCCCCTGACGCGCACTTCATCGCGCGCGAGACTCTCGCACAGGCGCCGGCCGATGAAACCGCTGGCGCCGGTAACCGCGACGACTCCGGAGCCGAACCTCACTGCCGGGACCGTCATACGTTGCGCTCCAGCACATCGCACAGCCGGCCGACCGACTCCGCTTTCCCACCGCGACTGAGCATCACTTCGCGCGCCAGGCGGCCCTTGGCGCGCAGCTCCGCCGGCGGCATCGCCGCTATCTCGCGCAATACTCTCTCTGCGCCATCCACGTCCCCATGACGGACGTGCCATCCGATGTCGTTCCCGACGAGAATATCCGCGACATGATTCTCGGCCGGGCCGACGAGAAGGATCGGCCGGGCGACGGCCATCGCACCATACACCTTGCTCGGATGAACGATGCCGGGAATTGCGTCACCGACCGTGACGATGTGCACGTCGGCCGCGGCGAGCGAGTGGCGCAGCTCGCTCAGCGGCTGATATGGAAGCGACATGACGTTCGCGCCGCCCATCTCCCCGACTTCCCGCTTCCCCACTCCGCCGCCGATGAACATGAAGAGCAGCCGGGGATCGTCGGCGACGCGCCTTGCCGCATGGAGAATCGTGGTGACGGGATTGGAAGGCCCATGATTCCCGCTGTACATGAGGACGATGCGCCCTTCCGGTACGTGCGCTCTCCGGAACGGGTTCGCCTCGTGGGAGACGACTTCGGGCGGATCCTCGGCGGGCCACGGCGGGAGCACCGTCAGCTTGTCGCTCACGTTGCGCTTGCGATTGATGCGCTCGGCCATGAACCGGTCCAGCACGACGACGTCATCAGCGCGTCCGAGAATCCGCCGGTTGAGCCAGTTGAAGCCCCGCACACTGGCGGAAGTCGGCCGCGCCATGCCGAGAACCACTGTCTGATCCGGATTGACATCCATCACCCAGTACTTCACCCGCGCTCTCTTCAATGCTCCGATAGCGAGTGCACCGAGCGATGCCATCGGCGGGCACGTACTCACGACGACTGCGTCCACCCGTCCTGCCGAGAGACTTCTCGCAACTGCCTGCGCGACGAATGCCAGGCCGCCGACGACCCGGATGAGGATGGAGCTCTTGCCGAAACTCGCCAATGGGATTCTCCGCACGTCCACGCCGCGCACCATCTCGCGTCGCGGATATGTGGCGGAGGGATCGTCATACCCGCGGCTCGACGTATATACGATCACGCGATTGCCGCGCCGCGCCAGCTCTTCCGCGGCGTCGGCAAGGTGCTGGCCGACGGCGGCGGGATCCGGCACATAGACCTGTGATATGAAAACGAAGGTCCTGGGCTTGCCGGTCACGATGCGACTGCGGAGTAAACGCCGAGAGTCTCGCTTGCTGCTCGATCCCAGGAGAACCCCCGCGCGTTCTCGTAGCCCTTGGCGCGAAGACGGCTGCGCAGATCCACATCCAGCAGAGATCGCATGAGGGCAGCGGCCATGTCGTCCACCGAGTGCGGATCGAACAGGACGGCCCCTTCGCCGGCGACCTCCGGAAGTGCGCCCGCCGAGGAGCATGCGACCGGCACACCGGCGTGCTGGGCGTCGAGAATCGGAAGACCGAACCCCTCGTAGAGCGACGGGAACGCGAAGAGCGACGCGTTGTGCATGAGCGTCTCGACGTCGCTGTCGGGCAGATAGCCGGTGAAGTGAACGCGGTCGTCTCCCGCCGCCTCGATGTCCGCGCGAACCCCGGCTCTCTCGGGTAGGTGGCCGACGAGCACGAGCGCGTGCGGCACCGACGACGAAATGCGCGCGAAGGCCGCGATCAGTCCTCTGATGTTCTTGTGGGCGCTCAGACTGCTGAACGCCAGGATGTACGGCCGCGAAATGTTGCGGACGACGTCCACCGCCACCCCCGCCCTCGCCGGCATCGCTCCCACTTCCCTGCCGGCGCAGTGAATGACGGTCACCTTGTCTTCCGGCACTCCCATGTGCCGGATGATCTCGCCCCGCGAGAATTCGGAGATCGTGATGACACGGTTGGCGCGATTGACGGCCTTCTCCACGAAGAACTGAAAAGCCCGCCGCCCGATCGCCGTGCGCCGCCCCTTGTGCCCCAGGTAGTTGACGTCGTGCACCGTGACCACCTGCGGGCCGCGCGCCGCCAGTGGCGCGACGTAGCCGAGCGAGTGGATGACGTCGGGACTCTCACGGAAAAGCTGGAGTGGCAGGACGGCCTGCTCCCAGCTGTAGCGGAAGGCGCGCTTCATCGCTACGACGGGACACACGATTCGGCGAAAGTTTGGCGCGGGCGTGATGTCGAGATCCGCCGCCTCTCTGCTGACGAACACGGCATACTCGTTGTCCTCGTCCTGTCGCGCCAGCGCGTGTATGAGCGAGCGCGCGTATGTCTCGGTACCGCCGACGACACCGGGAATCAGATACAGCACGTTCAGAGCTATCAGCATCGTTCAGAAGTGGGGCAGCATCGCCGGCTCGGTGCCGGAAGGCCGCGGCGCCGAGGGCCACATGGCCTGGGCGCGCCTCGGAGCCCATCTGAGCCTCGAGACGAAGCGCATCAGGGCGTATGCTCCGCCCACGACGACCAAGGCGTACAAGGTCCCGCCGAAGTCGCCGCGATTGAAGTCCACGACCAGCGAGAAGGAGACGAAGTAGAGGCCGGAGTGCGTATCCGCGTTTCGCACAAGCTTCACCATGAGAAGCGAAAGGATCGAGAACACAATGAAAGGTCCGACCCACGAGAAGTTGAGAAACGCCTCAGTGACCGGCGTGTACGCGAATCCCATGAGCCCGGTAGTGCCGAACGCATCACGCATGAACTGCAGCGACAGGCTTTCCGGCTTGGCCGGCCATATGGCGCGGGGAACGAACAGTCCGGGTGCCGCGAGATAGGTGAAGCCCCACCGGAGCGGACGCTCGACGTTCACGTAATGCATGAGCGTGAAGATCGGAGACACGAACTCGCTGTTAGTGACGATCAGCTCGATGGGGTTGGTCCGCGCGAGAATGGAAGGATCCTGAAGCACCTGTCTCACGATTCCGATAGCCGTGAACGCCGCAAACGCGATGAACCCTATGACGACCGTTCCAAGCCGGATCACAGCATGGCGTCGCGTTGCGATCATCGCGGCGAGAAACACGAACATCGGCAGGAAATCGCGGCGATTCCCCATCGCGAGCTGGAACACCACGAAGAAGAGAACGGAGGCGACGAGCGCTATCCGCGCGCTCTTCGTGAGGCGGCTCCATCCGGCGAACATGAACATCACGAAGCCGTTCACCACGAACATGGACACCACCCACAACTGCGTTCCGAGAAATCGAACCTGGGAGCGGTCTATCGTGAGAGAGAGCCTGACTCCAAGCACCACGGCGTATGCACCGATGAACCCGAATGCGAGCAGGATCATGGCGGCGTTGCCGAAGGAAGGCCGGATGCGGGCGAAGACTGCCCTCGGGATGTCGTGCCACGGCTGCCGGTACCACCACTGCACCAGGTTGAATCCGAGAAATCCGGTGCCGTACATGAATGCGGCGCCGGCGATTCCCGTCCCCAGCCCGCTCAACCCCAGGAGCACCACCAGCGGGAGCGTGCCGCCATACAGGAAGAAGAAGATGACGAAGAAAAGCCGAATGTCCTGGAAGACCCACTTCCCGTCGTACAAACGAAGCAGAGCAAGCGACAGCGCGAACTGACCGAGGAGGAAGTAGGTCGCCGCGGCGAACATCGTTCCGAGTACAAGCTCGGTGAGCGCCGCGAGATGAAGCGCGGCGACCGCGCCAAGCAGAACGCCGGCGGTGGTGGGGAAGCGCGGCGACATCGGGGGGGCTGCGTCAGCCACTGTAGCTCGACCGGAATCTGCTGCGCGCAATCCGCCTGATCTGTGCCGCCTGCCGGCGCATGTAGTAGCGGATCGTCCACGCGGTGGCGCTGCCGCGCAGTCCATGCGCGCGCTTGAGGTAAGGCCAGTGCTTGTTCACCAGATATCTCGTGTTGCGCCACGCGAGGTACTCGAACCACAGGCGGTTG
The DNA here is from genome assembly GCA_030647905.1 of Gemmatimonadaceae bacterium. NCBI lineage: Bacteria > Pseudomonadati > Gemmatimonadota > Gemmatimonadia > Gemmatimonadales > Gemmatimonadaceae > Gemmatimonadaceae bacterium. Next base: position 80,481 of record JAUSJA010000030.1, read on the forward strand.
ACTCTCTGCCCGCCAACCGCCGAGATGGGGCCTCTCAGGTGGAAACACACAGTGCTCGGCGAGAAATAGACCTTCTCGCCTGCTGCGTTTGCCGCGAGATAGAAATCCGTCTCCTCGCGCCATGAGTTGCCGGAGTACCAGGTGTCGAACCTTACCGACGAGAAAACGTCGCGACGGATGAGTGCGATCGAATGGACGTACGGCGCCCTGACCGGCGCGCCTACACGCTCGGAGAACTGCGCGTCCATCGCGTCGAGATCGAATACGTCGGCCGCATCCTTCACCGGCGACGGCGGATCCATGAGACAGCTTTCGTCGAACTCCCCGGGCACGCGCGCAGTCACTATCCTGCCGGCGATGATGGACGCGCCGAGCTCCCGCGCCTCGCGAAGCAGCGTCGAGCAGTAGTCGCCCGACAGCCAGACGTCATCCTCGCCGAACAGAACCCACTCTGTGCGCGCTGCCGCAATGCCAGCCATGCGCGACGCCGGCTGGCCCAGCTGCGATTCGTGGCGGATCACGTCCACGGGCACAGGCGAGCTTTTCGCCAGCTCACGAACCCTGTCGCTCGTTCCGTCGCTCGAGCCGTCGTCAATCACGACGATCCGCGCGACATCGGGGTGCACGAGGTACGACGGCCAGACGGCCTCGAGCGCTCTCACCCGGTTGAAGGTGGGAATGAGGATCGTGACAGACGGAGTCACGGGGTGCGCTCCGTCCGGGCGGCGCTCGCCGCGCGTGAGGCGTCCAGGCCCTTGTATCCTTCCCACCCGCCGCGCACAACGTTGACCGGGATTCGCGGGTCCATCTTGGCGAGACCCACCACACCCATCGCCGCGGCGTGCAGTAGCAGGCGCGTGGCGTATCGCAGCTGCCACAGGGGCTCGTCGCCGATCGCCTTCCACACGAACAGCACGCGCGACCGCTCGCGCTCGCGCATCTGCGCGTGGAGCGGCGGCCTGTTGATCGAGTTCGGATAGTGCTCGATCGCCACCTTCACCGACGAGATCGTTTTCCATCCCGATCTCGCGACGCGGTGCGCGACGTCCACGTCCTCGTGCCAGAAGCTGCCAAGCGCTTCGTCGAACCCTCCGACGTCGTTGATCGCGGACCGGCGGAACGACATATTGCATCCGCTGAGCCAGGCCGCGGGCTGGTCCTCGACCGGGTGACTCGCAGGACCGACGTTGAATCCGCCCCAGTCAATGCGATACCGGTCGGAGGTCAGCCCAAGCATGCGGTAAACCGCGTTGCGCGCCGGATTGTAGTGGCCAGGATGGTCCACGAATCCACCCACGCCGCCAATCTCCGGATCGTCGTAGAACGGGATCATCGAGCCAACCCACGTCTTCGGAAGACGCACGTCGTCGTCGAGAAAGGCGACGATATCCCCACGCGCCATCCGCAGCCCGGTATTGCGCGCGCACGACGTGCCGAGCCCTTCGTCGAATTCGGCAATCTGGAGCGTGAGCCGGCCGCCGAATCGCTCGCGGAGACGCTGCGCCGCGCCCGCCGGGTGCGCCTGAAGCACCAGGATCACCTCGAACGGACGCTCCGTCGCCTGCGCGGCGAGGTCCTCGATACAAAGCTCGAGCGCATCGCTTCGCTTGTACGAGGCAACAATGACGGAGAGGTCGAAATGCATGTAGGCGGCTATGAGCCTTTGAGCGCCCGCCAGTGACCGAGGAGGCCCACCCGGTCCAGCCAGCGGCGTGCGGTGTTACGGGGAATATCGTACAAATTTACCTGCCATACCCCCCTCAGTCGAGGAATCAGCGGGAACCGCCGGCGGATGACATCCTTCCGCTCCCGGCAGGAGCGCATGAACTGGTCTTCGCTCAGTCCGCCCATCCGCATTCTCGAGACGACGACGTCCACGAACCTCGTGGTCACCGGCGCGGCGAAGCAGCGCACTATGTGATCGTAGTCGCCGGCGATGGCATAGCCGGTGTCGAATTTCCCGATCGCATCGAACACCTTGCGCCTCACGAATGTCGCTGGGTGGCACAGCGTCTGGAGCGCGAGATCGTCGAGATCCACCCGGCGGCCGACTACCGCCGAGATGCTGTCATCGGCCAGCAGCATCTTCCCGTAAACCAGATCCTCTCCCCCGCTCTGGGAGATCACTCTCTCGATCGCTTCGGGCGAATAGAGGTGGTCGTCGGAATTGGCGAACAGAATGTAGGACTCGGGATCGCGCACCAGCTCGACGCCCTTGTTCATCGCGTCGTAAATCCCGGTATCCGGCTCGCTTACCCAGTAACCGATGGTCCCGTCGTAGCGGCGGAGAATGTCCAGCGTTCCATCGGTCGAGCCGCCATCCACGACGATGTGCTCGATGGCTTCGTACGTCTGCACCGCGACCGCCTGAATGGTCTGCTCGATGTATTTCGCGCCGTTGAGCACGACCGTCACGATGGACACGAGCGGGCACTCGACGGATCCGATGATCCGCTCACCGCGCAGGCGGCGTCCACCTTCAGTACAAGACATCAGCGGAATCGGAGAGCCAGTCATCCCGGAGAGCAAACCGTCGCCAGTGCTCGTCGCGGAGAAGGCGCGAGTCGTAGCGCGCGCGGTTGCGATGGTAGAACACGCGCGCCAGATCGACACGCCATTGGGTGTTCCCCGCGAGCCGGCGGGCGGCCGCCTTCAGCGCGGTGAGCCCCGCCAGCGCTGTGTGGGCGACGATTCGCTTCGCGAGCCGCCCCTTCCCCGGATGAATCGCGCGATAGTCGGTGTAGCTGTCGCAGTACCCCCGATCGGCCATGCGGCTGTTGAGATACCCCTGCGTCATGCGCGAGGCGGGTATCATGTGATGCGTGACGGCGGCGCCCACGTACGCGAATCTATAGCCGAGCTTGCGGATCTTGATGTTCAGTCCGGTCTCGTTGTCTCCGGTGAATGTTCCGGCGTTCGTGTCGGGATTGAAGCCGCCCGCCCGCACGAAGACGTCGCGCAGCACCGCCTGGTGACAGCTGAACACGCCCGGGTCGTCGTCGGAGACGATCAGAGACTCGCCCATGTCGTTGAGACTGAGGAGAGCATTCCTGCAGTGCTCGAGCACCCACACTGGCGGCTCCGTGTCCCATCGCGGCAGGACGCGCCCGGTGACTGACGCAACCTTGGGATCGGCGGCGAATCCCTCCACGATCCGCGTCAGAAGGTCGCGGTCTGCCAGCATGTCATCGTCAGTAAAATACAGAACCGCCCCCAACGCTGCCATCGCTCCGCTGTTGCGCGCGAAGTGAGCCCCCCGTCTCGGCTCCCGAAGAGGCCGCACGCGCCGGTCGCTCCCGGCAAGCCCGTAAATCACACTCCACGTGTCGTCCGTGGATTCGTTGTCCACGAGGATAAGCTCCCACCGCTCCGCGGGATACGACTGCGCGCGAAACGTCTCCACGGTCTGGCGCAGGAGCTCCGACCGGTTGTAGGTCGGAATGATCACCGAGATGAAGGGATGCTCTCCGCTCACGTGAGCGCCTCGACGATCTGCCGAAAGCGTTCCCGAAACTGCGGCGGGCCCCACCGCGCCGCATGCTCGCGACCGCGCCGCCCAAGCTCCGCGCAGAGGTCGTCGTCGGTCCACAGGCGCACGAGGTAATCGTGAATCTCATCCGCCGACGACGGATCGAAGAGGAGCGCGGCATTGCCGACCTGATCGGGAATCCCATAGATACGCGACGTGGCGACGGGACAGCCGAGGGCAAAGGCCTCGAGCTGAGGAATGTTGGTGGGACCGAAGTATGTCGGCATCACCAGCGCGCGCGCCGCGCGGTAGAGCGCTGCCATGTCGCTGTCCGGAGCATAGCCGAGGAACAGCACTATTCCGGTGAGACCAAGGCGCTCGACCTGTCGCTTTATATCGTCGTAGCTGTTCCGCTCCCTGGCACCGACCAGAACGAGGCGCACGTCGGGATACTGCTCCCGCATCCGGGCGACCGCATCAATCAGCGTCGCGTGATTCTTGTGCTGGTAGAACTGCGCCGGATAGAAGAAGAACTTCTCCGGCAGCGAGTACTTCGATCGCACCGCGGTATCATTGCCTCCGTCGTACTCGTATATGTACGATGGCGCGATGTACGGCAGCACGAATACTTTCTCCGGCGCGATTCCGTACGATTCCACGAGCTGGTTCTTGCCCAGCTCGGAGTCCACGAGCACTCCGCGCGACCACCGTGCCGTCTCGCTGAAATGAAATTCGCGGGATTCGAATTCGCCGTTGGCCGAGACTTCGGGGAACTGCCGCTCGTAGCGGTGCATCAGGTCGTGCACCGTGCCCAAGGCCGGTATCTGCGCGCGAAACGAATAGCGATCGTGATTGGGACAGATCCAGAGATCACATCCCTCCCGCTGAAGCGCCTTCACGTTCGAGTCGAGATGCGCGAGCGTCTTTCGCCATGCGGCAACAGGGAGGCGCGTCATGTGAGCGATGCGATTCAGCGCGCGATTCCACGCCGTATCGCGCAGCCGCATGATGGACATGCGCTCCGGCAGCACACCTTCCCACAGCGGATCGGCGATGGCCGCCGACAACGCGTACTCCTGCGGAAGCGCCATCGCCGCGTCCACGATTGCCTGCGAATATTGCAGCACTCCTCCCCCCGGCCCGGCGGAGAGCAGCACCCCGATCCTCTTCATCCGCGCGCCACGAAGCAGGCGCCCCAGGTCGTGAAGTCGGGTGGGCCATCCGACATCCATCCGCGCGAGTCAATCAGCTTCATGCCTGCCGTTGCGAGGGCAAGCTCGATCTCCGGAGTGAAGAGGTACCGCATGCTGTGCGTCTCTCGCAGCGTCTCGCTCACGCCGGTATTTCGATCGGTCACGACCATCGTGTAGTTCACGTCCACTACGTTCGACCCGGGATGCACCACCGGCTCGGCGACGCGCCTCACCTCGGTGGACTGGTCGGAGAGATACTTCTCGGTCGTGGCGGGCCACTGGCGCAAAACTGCCGGGCCGTACCAGCAATCGAACACGAACACGCCGCCGGGAGCGAGATGTTCGCGCGCCGTCGCGAATGCAGCAGCGAGATCCTCATTCGACGTTTGATAGCTCATCACGTGGAACAGCGATATCACCGCGTTGAACCGCCGGCCAAGCCGCACAGTTCGCGCATCTCCGCGGGCGAAAGAAAGACGCGCCGCCACGCCTGCCTGGAGCGACCGCCGGCGCGACTCGGCGCCATCAAGCATGCCCTCGCTCATGTCCACGCCGGTGACCTCGTACGACTGATCGGCGAGCTCGGCGGCGTGGGCGCCCGTCCCGCATCCAAGTTCGAGAACGGATCGCGCCGATGGCGCGTGAGTCTCGACGAGGCCGGCGACATAGCGGGCCTCAGCCGCGTAATCCTTGTCGCGGTAGAGAAGGTCGTAGTATCGCGAGTAGCCCGCGAAGACTGTCAAGCGAAGACCTCGTGCACGGCGGTGGACACTCTCTCCATCTGCTCGTCGGTGAGCGCGAGGCCGCTCGGCAGATAGAATCCACGCCGCGCGATTCGCTCCGCGTGCGGATACTTCTCTCCGGCGAAGAGCCCCATCTTCCGATAGACCGGCTGCTCGTGCATCGGCCAGAAGAACGGCCGCGTGCCGATACCGCGCTCACCGAGCCGGCGCATGGCTTCGTCGGCGTCGAACGGCGCATCGTCGGAGATCACGAGCCCGTACACCCAGTTGATGTTGGTCGCGTAATCGGTCGAGGCGACGGGCAGCTGGAGCGCGCGAATGTCCGCGAGCAGCTCGGTATAGCGCTCGAAGATGTGGCGCTTGCGCGGGATGAACTCGTCGAGCCGCTCGAGCTGAGCCAGGCCAACGGCCGCCTGCATGTTCGTCATCCGGAAGTTCCAACCGAGCTCGTCGTGCACGAACCGCCGCGGCGCTTTCATCGCCAGGTTGCGCAGTCCCCTGCACCGCTCTGCCAGAGCGTCGTCGTCGGTGACGATCATTCCGCCTTCGCCGGTGGTGACGTGCTTGTTGGGATAGAAGCTGAAGGTAGAGATGGTTCCGAGCGATCCGCAGGGACGACCGCGGTACGTCTGCCCGATCATCTCCGCGGCGTCCTCGATGACCTGGAGGCCGTGGCGCGCTGCGATTTCGAGGAGCGGATCCATGTCCACCGGGAGGCCGTAGATGTGCACCGGCATGATTGCGCGCGTGCGTTCCGTGATCCGCGCTTCGATCGCCGAAACGTCCATGTTCCATGTTGCCGGGTCGCAGTCCACGAGCACCGGAGTGGCGCCGAGGCGGGAGACGGCCGACGCACAGGAAATGATCGTGAAGGTGGGCATGATCACTTCGTCGCCCAGGCCCAGACCGAGGGCCGCCGCGGCGGCTTCCAGTGCCGCCGTCCCGTTGCAGACTGCAATGCCGTGACGCCGTCCGACGCGCCCGGCAAAGCGCTCCTCGAACTGACGAATGAACGGGCCTTCGGAGGATATCCAGCCCGTGTCAATGCATTCGCTGAGGTACTTTTTTTCGTTTCCGTCGAGGACCGGCTCGTTAACCGGTATAAAGCGGGGCATATCTCTGTAAGATACAACGCTGCGCCTATTTACCGCGACAGCGGGACCCCGCCAAAACCGTCGGCGCGATCTCGACGATGTCATAGAACTCGTCGCTCGTCGCCCGAGGAAAGGACGCCACCCGCACGCCCCTCTGGCGCAGCCGTTCCCGCTCGGCGGCGGTCCACCGGAAGACGGTGCCCGGATAGGCGGGGTGCGCCTCGCCCTGGGGCTTCCACGGCATCTCGGTGTTGCCAAGTGCGAGCAGCACGGGCTGGCCGTTGGCGCAGGCCACGCTGTCAGCGACGTCTATCAGTCGCCCGAGAGTCAGATCCTGCTGCCGGCGCTGGCCGCGGTCGAAATAGACCCGATAGTGGAACTCACCCTGCCGAGGCATGTACACGCGGTTCGGCACGTAATAGGGCATGGACTCCATGAGGTAATCGGGCTCCGAGGCCAGAATGGCGTCGCGAAACCGGGGGTTGGCCTCGATGAACTCGCCGTACGCCTTGCTGCCCGATACCGGCTTGGTGAAGTAACGATGCGCCATGACTGGGAGCGCGGCGGACTGCACGACGAACAGCGGAAGCAGTCCGAATGCCATCCGCCGACTGTCGCCGGCAGTCGACCGCCCCGGATTGCCCGCCACGGCGATCCAGCAGATGGAAAAGAGAAGGAATGCGATCATCCCCTCGTGTCTCAGGCCGCCGGAATAGACATGACGAAACAACACCTCGAAGCCGAGGATGGTGACGATCATCGCGGCCAGGCACGCGCGGTTGCGGCGGAGTGACCACGCCACGCTCAGGAGACAGATGTCCACGATCACGCGGGATGCCAGATCCCGGTCTATGTGGAGAAGGCGCCACGGGAGCTCACCCGCCGCTGCGACGTTGGCCCCCGTTACACCGCTTAGTGCCCATCCGGGGTCCGTGAGAATGGTTCGCACGATTCCCCCCGCACTCAGCTGCCCGGGCCAGAATGCCCACGCCATGTCGGGGGTCGGTCTCGCGCTCCAGAGAGCCAGCCCTGCACCAGAGAGTGACAACGCGATCGCCATGACGCCGCGCCACTCGAGTCGGCCCTGCTCGCGATCGAGAAGGTCACTCAGCCAGATGAAGACGAAAACGAGCGCGCCGAATGCGGCATGCACGCTCGTATTCGCCATGAGGGCGAGCACCATGCCGAGCATGAGGGGACGCTGCCGCCTCAACGGGAACACGATGCAGGCGACGATCATCAGCAGCACGCCGATGCCGTAGTTCCGCGCCACCACGCTCAGCTCGTAACCGAGGAATGCGCCGAACACCGCGAGCATCCGCAGCCAGACAGGAAACGGCGCGAAGCGGAGGATCAGGTATGCGGTCACCGTAGCGATGACGAGCGCCGCAACCGGAAGGACGAGATGCGAATGCGTCGCCGCGTATCCGATGCGCAGAATGGCGTACCACAGTATCGGGTGACCTTCGTGATGGAGCTCCGCGACGAGCTGGCCCCACGACGCCGTCCGTGTCGCGACGGAGAACGCGCGCACCTCGTCCCGCCACATCTCGTGACGGATCGCCAGGACGGAGATGAGCGCCACGTACGCGGCGAGCGATCCCCACAGCTGGCGGGGCGTGATTCCGCGCGCCGCGGTCCCCTCGCGCCCGGACGCCGGCACTACGAAGACGGACACTCCAGCTTGCGGCCATCGGGATCGAACAGCCGGTCGCGCGTGAACCCGGCGCGATGCAGGCGATAGCGGACCGACGTCGCCAATACGCCGACGCCGTAAACTACTGACCGCCTGAAGTTGATGGACGACGCCTCGGCGAAATACTTCGTCGGACAGGCGATCTCGCCGATGCTGAAGCCGAACATCGCCGCCTGGGCGAGAATCTGGTTATCGAACAGAAAATCGTCCGAGCACTCGTTCAGCGGCAGCGTCTCGAGAACCTGGCGCGTGAAGGTGCGATAGCCGGTGTGAAATTCCGAGAGCTTGATGCCAAGGAAGATGTTCTCAACCGCCGTCAGAAAGCGATTCGCCACGTACTTGTAAAGCGGCATGCCACCTTCCCTTGCACCGCGCCCGAGAATGCGCGAGCCGAGCACGACGTCGAACTCTCCGGATGCGGCGAGCGAAGCCATCGGACCGATGAGATTCGGCGAATACTGATAGTCCGGGTGGAGCATGATGACGATGTCGGCGCCGCGCCGCAGCGCTTCGGTGTAGCAGGTCTTCTGATTTCCACCGTATCCGCGATTCTCCGGATGCACGACGTACGGCACACCGAGACGCTCCGCGACCGCGACCGTGTCGTCGCCCGACGCGTCATCCACCAGCAGCAGATCGTCCACTACGCCGGCAGGTATCTCCGAGATGGTCCGCTCGAGCGTGCGTCCGGCATTGTACGCCGGCAGCACGACGACGACCCGCTTCCCGTTGATCACTTCACCACGACACGCTCGGCGGCGACTCCCTTGAAGCGCGTCTTGTCCTGGTCTCCGGCGTACGGCCCCTGCTTGACCTCGATCATCTCCAGCTCCTCGAGAACCTCGAAGCCATGCCCGCCCGTGGCGAGAAGGATGACGTCCCCGCCATGAAGAATCCGGCTCTCAAGGTAATTCTGGCCATTGTCGTAGAAATCAACGCGAAGCTTGCCACGCTTGATGAACAACACTTCCTGCGTGAAGTGGACGTTCCTGCTGACCGGATTGTGAACGTGAGGCTCGATCACTTTCCCGAGGGGATGGTGCATGTAGGCGAGCTGCTGCGACAGGTCGCTTGGAGTGAAGAAATGGATCCCGGGCTCGTCGAAGTCGCGGGAAACGATCACCGCGAGGAGCTGGTCACCGGATTTGAGCGTCTCGATCATAGGAGGAAGAAGATATCAGCTTCCGCACTCAATGCGGTAACGCCGCGGAGTCCTGCCGTCTCCGGCGTTCAGAACGATCACCTCGTCGAATCCCTTTGCGCGGGCCCTGGCGCAGACGGCGACACGGGTCGTGTCGCTCGGAAGCTGGGGCCGGGAGCGCGATGTGTAGACGGTCATGTTGTACTGCGTCGTCATTTTGCAGCCGGCCGCCGGCATGCCGTCAATCATCGCTACCGATGAGACCGCCGGGGCGACGAGCGAGACGAAGTCGCACCTGTCGTCGGCGTCGAACATCCCCCAGTAGAGGCGATTGGACTGGGGAATGAAGAGCGCCGCACGTCGCCGTTCGGCGAGAGGCAGCGCGCGGATCTCGCGGAGCGCGGACACGAGGGGATAGTAGGTCGTCCGGCGGAGGCCTTCGGCGAGAGTTACGCGATCCGCCAGAGCGCGGACACCGGACGATGCCGCACCTTTGCCGCCGAGTGCAAGAAGCTCGCGGCGAAGCGCCACGTTCGCACGGAGAACCCGGAGCGGCCATTGGAACGTGTTGAGAGCCAGCGTCACCGCGAACGGTGCCGCGACGACAATCGCGAGAAGCGTGGAGAGTCTGACGGCGCGGAATCCTCTCCCGGGCGCGGATGTCGCGCTACCTGGCTGAGTTGCGCGCCAGTGTCTCACCCAGATCCCCAGGCGGGAGAGGATGAAGCTGAGAGCCACCCACCGCTGCACGTCAGAGAAATAGATCGCCGATCCGCCGTGGATCGAAAATACCTCGCCCGGAAGGAAACCGAGCAGCGCGACGAGTGCGACGAATTCGACATCCAGAATACGCCTCGCGCGAAATGCCTCGCGAAGACCCGCGAAGTCGCGAATGCCCTCCTCCCACAGCCGGCCGGCGATGTATAGCCAGCTCCAGAGCATGTGCACCAGAGGAAAGAACTGCTGCCAGTTGGCCACCACCTCGAATCGCAGGAAGTTGAGCCACGACACGCCGCCATTATGACTCGCGAGGGAGACTCGCGAATAGGTAAACGAGACAGCGACGATACCTGCCACACACGCCGCAACGCCCATCCATCGCTTCCAGAGGCCCAGCCGAAGCGCGAAGTACAACGCGACGCCAAAGAGGATCAGCATCAGCGAGACCTTGAGGAATCCGAGCACCGCCAGCGACACCGGGATAAACACGAGAAGAAACACAAGCGCGTCGCCACGGGCCGGCCCGCTCTCCGCTTTGTCTGTATCGGCGGGTAACCGCGGCACAACCGCGCGCCGTGCATCGTTGAGCCAGAATGCCAGCGCCGCGCCGATCACGAGCAGAAGCACGGGAATCCCGATGAGGTACGACTCCGATACCAGGACGTTCGCGTTCCACACCGTGAGCGCGTCGAGCGCGCTCGTGGGGATGAGCCCGATGGTCGCGGCCGCAACAACCAGCCAGGTGCGGTAGTCGCCTCGAAGCGATGCTGACGCTTCATCACGGCCGAACGCGAATCGCAGCTCGACCGCAAGAAGCAGCAGCGCTCCGAGAAAGAGAGGGATGACGACGATCGGATAACCAAGCGAGTAGAACGTGAGCACGTCCGTTCCGATCAGGTCCGCCCACTTGGCGTAGAGCCACGCTGACCCGTAGTGGTAATGAATCACCGGAAGCCCGTCGAGACCGGTGCTCGCCACCCCATACGTCTCGAGCATGTTCGCCATGCTCGCGTAATAGAGAGGGTCGTGATGCACGTTTGCCCGGAACGACAGCGTTTCCCAGTAGAGCGGCATCTTGTAGCGCGAGCCCCATGTCACGCCTGCGCTCCAAATGGTGAAGAGCACCGAGCCGGCCAGAAACAGAATCGTGCTCGCGGGCCTGCCACGGGGGAGCCAGCGTACCAGCGTAAACGCGGCAAGGCCAAATCCAGCGAGCGCGATTACGAGCGCGAGGACGGTCCCGGCGCCGCGCGCACCGATTCCCGCAATCGCGGTCAACACGAGGCAGGCGAGCGTCAGCGCCGCCTGTGACGACCACCAATTCCCTTTGCCGACATGTTCGCGGCGCGCGATGCGCGTCAGCCAGAGCGGAGCAGCGCAGAGAAAAAGCGACAGGCCGAGTGAGAGGGCGACCGGGGCAACGGGATTGTCGAACCCGATTCGCGAGACCCAGTAGATAGCCGCAAGCACGATGGCGGCGACCGACGTTCCCACGACGATCGTCTCGCGGGCGTCGAGAAATTCGGAATCCGCGCGCGTCCCGTCCTTCACAAGCCACTCCCTCGGCACTCGATGGGATGTGCCGAGACACGGCCGGCGCTGTCGAAACGGAGACTCAGCACGCGATCGAATCCCATGCGTGTGGCGCGCGCGCAGAGCGTGGGCGGGATCGCGTCGTCAGTCGTCTGCGCGCGTGTCCGCGGCGCGAACAGACTGAGCCCGTAGTACGGACTGAGCCGGCAACCCTGGGGCGGCATGCCGTCAATCATCGCCATTCCCGTCAGCGCCGGCGCGACATAGCCGGAGAACGCGCACCCGCCATGCCTGCCGAGAATGGTCCAGTATCTCTGATCGGCCTGCGGAATGAACAGCGCCGTCCTTCGTTTCTCCTGGAGTGGCAGCAAATCCAGGCCGAGGAGACCCTGTACCGCCGCGTAATTGCGCGCTCGTCGCAGGCCTGCCTCGAGCTGATCCGGGTCGGCGAGCAGCGGCAGCGCGCGCAACCCCTCGGGTATCTGCGCTCTTCGTTCCGGCGAGTACAGCGCGTGCCGCGTGGCGGCGTTCGCGCGCATCATCCGGTTCGTCCAGAACGCGGTGTTCCGAATCATTGATATCGCCAGCGGCAGCGCGAGGAACGCAACTCCAACGATCCTCAGATCGGATTTCCGCCATCTCAACACGCGTGGAATCAGTGTCGTGCTTCCCGCCAGCAGCAGACTCAGGGCAAGCCACCGCTGGACGTCGGAGAAATAGAACGCGGATCCGCCGTCTATGTGGAGAAGGAGGCCCGGCACGACCCCCGCCAGCGCGACGACAACGACGACTTCCACATCGAGAACACTTCGCCCCCTGACTGCGGCGATCAAATCTCCGACAGTGCGCGTCCCCTCCTGCCTGAGCCGCAGCACGACGTACACAAGCGACCAGAAGAGATGCACCAGCAGGAAGAAGGGCCACCACACGACGGGTACGAATCCCTTGAGAAAATCGAACGGTATGACCCCTTCGCGATGCGCGAGCAGCGACACTTCTCCATATGTCACCACCACGACCGCCGCGGCGAGGAGGGCCGCGGCCCCGAGCTGCCAGCGCCGGTAGGCACCCACGCGTAACGCCGCATAGGCGGCCGCGCCGAAGCCGAGAACCATCAGCGAGATCTTGAGGTATCCCAGCACCGACAGCCCGCCCGGAACAAGCAGGAACAGCAGCGCATAGTCGGAGACACTGACGTGCCCGGCCATCACCGCTTCGCCTCTCGTTCTCCACCACAGGACAACCGTCGCCAGCAGAAGGAGCGCGACAGGAATCGCGACGGTGTAGGACTCCGAGATCATCAGATTGGAAGTCCATACGCCGAGCGCGTCCATGCCGGTGATCGGCATGACTCCTATCGTCGCCGCGAGAAAGACTCCCCAGAACGCCAGGTCTCTCGACGGATCGCGCCCTGCCGCGCTACGCAACTCGATGGCGAACGCGATCACGGCGCCGAAGAAGAACGGAATCATCGTCACCGGGAACGCGAGCTGATAGAACTGCATCAGCGAGAGCCCGGCGAGCTTCGACCACTGCGCGAACAGCCACGGCGTTCCCCAGTGATACGCCATGTGCGGAAGCCCGTCGAGCCCCACGCTCGCGACGTGATACGTGCGGAGCATGTTGCCGAGCGCAGCCAGCGTGACGCCATCGTGGTGAACCATTCCATCGAGCGTCAGCATCTCCATGAACAACGGGCTCTTGTAGATGCGGCCCCACACGACGCCGGCGGCCCAGGTCGAGAAGACCGCGCTCCCGAGGATCATCGCGATGCTGCTCTTCACGGAGCGCCTTCTCAGCCACCCGACGAGAACCAGCACGAACGTCAAAGCTCCCGCGGCTGCAAGCGGAACGAAGGGGCTGACACCGAGAAGCGGAACGATCCAGCCGAGCGCCGCGGTCGCCGCGATGGTGAGCAGCCACAGGAAGGAATACGAAGTCGCCCACCAGTATCCACCGAAGCGGCCGCGAAGCACGCGCCTCAGCGCATAGGGCGCGTTCAACAGGAGCAGCGCGAGTCCCGCCGCGCGCAGCACCGGGCTCAGGGGATTGTCGAACCCCGTTCTCGCGAACCAGTAGACGAACGCGAGACCGAGAGCCACGATGGACGAGCTGACGGCGACCGTCCCGAAGGCGGTAATGTCGTCAACCAGGAAGCTGAGCGGTACCAACCTTTGGCGATCGAGGGCAGGCTGAAGCACCCGTACCTCGCGAAGAAACATCAGAAGCCCGTGGATCGGCCAACTATATAAAGTGGCCGCTGCTTGACCTCGTCGTAGATGCGGCCGATGAACTCGCCGATCACACCGAGACAGATGAGCTGGACGCCGCCGAGAAAAAGAACGACGACGATTGTGGATGCCCAGCCCCGTGCCGCGTGCGAAGTCCCGGTGATCTGCTGAATGGCGAACGCCACACCCAGCACGAAGCTCGCCGCAGACACCATGAATCCCATGTAGGTCGCCAGACGGAGCGGTGCCTTGGACAACGCCAGTACGCCGTCCGTCGCGAGACCCACGAGCCGTCTGAAGGAGTACTTGGTCCGGCCGGCGAACCGTGCCGGCCGCTCGAACAGAATCGCCGTCTGCCTGAACCCCAGCCATGCGCGGAGACCGCGGACATAGCGGTTTCTCTCGGGCATCGCGTTGAGAAGATCCACAACCTTTCGATCCATCAGACAGAAATCGCCAGTATCGGGAGGAACCTCGACGTCCGTGAGCCGTCGCAGAATCCGGTAATAGACGTAGTACGCCGCGCGAAGCAGAGGATTCGGACCTTCGCGCCGGTTCTTCTGCGCGTAGACCACCTCGAAACCCTCGCGCCACTTACGGAGCATCTCAACAATCAGCTCCGGAGGGTCCTGCAGATCGGCATCTATTACCACCGCACAGCTCCCGGAGACCGCGCGCAATCCCGCCGTTACCGCGGCCTGGTGCCCGAAGTTTCGGGAGAAATGCAACGCCTTGAAGCGCGGGTCGCTGTTGCAGATGGAATCGAGGAGGTCCGGCGACCGGTCGTGGCTGCCGTCGTTGACGAAGATCACCTCGAACCGCTCTCCGCTGGGGACAAGCACCTGGAGAAGGCGTGAGTGGAGTGGCTCGATGACCACTTCCTCATTGAAGATGGGCACGACGACCGAGACCACCGGTGCCTCAGCGGCCGACAGACCCGCCGGCACGTTCGACTGATTTGAGTTGTCTTGTTGGAGCTGAGCCATCAGGATAGAGGTATTTGGAATGGGAGACCCTGGCCGGGTGCCCGGCATCGGCGCGCCTGAAAGTTAGAATCACGCAAGTCCGCCGCAAGCGCGGCAGGGCGCTCAACGAGTCACCTGTGCGCGCGGCGCCATCCACCAGAGCGACCATGGGCCGCGCGTGTATTTGCGTGTCGGCTCGTGCGTTCGGATGATCTGCTTCAGGTGATCTCCGAACCAGCGCACCGTGTCGGTCTGGTGCTGCACCATCCATCCGCCGATGGGCTTTTCCGCCGCGCGGTCTATATAGACCTGTCTTTGCTCCGGTGACAGCGTACCGATCATCTCGTAGGGCTTGGGGAGCCACGACCGGACGCTCATCACGCGCTCATTCTTCCCCGCCCCGCGCCACGCAGGGAGCACCAGCCGTCCGTCGGCGATACGCACGATGGGATCGTTCGGCGTCGCGCCGGACTCGCGGAGCAGCGTCTCGAGCTCGGGATCCATCAGCGGAAGCTGGTCGGTAAACCTCGCCGGCGTGAGCTGCGCGGTCCCGATATCCGCAAGCAACCCCGGATGCCCGAGCGTCATCGCAATCGGAACGGCGAACACCGGGACCATCGCCGCGCGAACGTAACGATGCCACGGACGCCGCGTCGCCGCGCGCAGCACGATCGCCAGCACCGCCAGCGCGAACAGCAGCGCGGGCGTGATGCTGAACAGATTCACCGGATGGCTGCGCGACACGAAGTAGCTGCTCAGCGACCACACACCGCCCCACACGCCGGCCGCCACCACCACGCGGAAGTCGCGCCAGTCCTCGACGAGAAAGTGCACCACCACGGTCGAGACAATGAAGAACACGAGCAGCAGATACCACACGGCTCCCGTCGTATCTATCGGAAGCGCGCCGAAGCCGCGGCTGTAGAGGAGTCCGTACTCGACGTACCCGGCGAGATCGGGCGGCGCGCCGACCGCCGCCATGTAGATCGCCCAGACGATTCCATAAAGCGCGATCGCCATCCCGACCGGGACGGCCACCGCTCCGATCACGCGCTGCGCAACGCTCGATGCGCTCGCCCCCTCCCTCCGCCACGCGTACGCGCTCTGAATGACATATACCGCGAACGCCGAGAACCAGATCGCCGAGCCGTAGATGGCTGCCTCGAAGGACCACGCGAGGGCGCAAAGCCAGATCAAGTGCCCGGTGAATGGGAAAGCCAGCCATTTCAGCGAGCCATCGCCATTCTTCCGCCGACGGTTGAAGCTGTAGAGCAGCCACGCCAGCATCACGAAGCACCACAGAAATCGCACCGGACCGCCGGAGGGCGTCATCTGCGCGGGGAGGATCAGCGTCGCCGTGCGTGGCCGGAAGAAGAGAGTCGTGAACACCGCTCCCGCCGCCAGCAGAACGTCTCCCGCCCCGCCGCGCATCTTCCGCAGAACGATGAACATGCCCGCCGCGACGACGGCATAGACCGCCGCCTGATAGAACCAGAACGACTGCCACGCGCTGCCGGGCATCGCGGCCGGAATGAGAATGCTCAGAAAACCGTACTGCGACGGCGTGTCTCTCAGCAGCCACCCACCCTGCCTGAGCTGTTCGATTGGTCCAGTCCAGAAACCCCAGTGGTAGAACTCGACCACCGGGTTGGTGCGGAAGCTGAACACGACCAGCGCCACCAGGAGCAGCGCGGACAGCACGCGCAGGGCGACGCCGTTGGCCGCGCGCGGCTCGTCCGGGAGATCGAGCCGCGGCAGTCCCCACAGCGAGATGCCTGTCGCGACCGCGAATGCGATGAGTCGGACCGGCGAGCCAGGAAACCACAAGCTTGCTCTGGTCCAGTACACAAGGCCGGCCGCGCACATCCACGCGATCAGGCTGACGACGATGAGAATCGCGATCTGCGCCAGCGTCGCGGGCGAGCGATCGCCCATGAGGCTCGGCGCACCGGTAAAGGTCGTCACAAGCGCGGGAACGAGCGCCAGCGCCGCGAGCCCGAGGCGACCGTCTATCGCGAACAACACCGCGTACCAGATGGCGAAAATCACGGTCGCCGCCTTGACCACGGTTGCCGCCTGTGCGCGGAACATCCGCGGCAAGACGACCGCGACGAGAATCGCGACGAGCGGGAAACCGGCGAGGAGCGACATGTACACCGCCCATTCCACCGTCTCGGTCTGGCCACCGCGGCCCATGAGCCGGATCAACCGGGGAATCCACTCGTAGCCCCAGAGAACAAACAGGGCAGCCGTCGAGGCCACCCAGAGCGGCTCGGCGCCGCGCGCCACTGCCGAAACGAGCGGGGGCAGGCGGCGCGGAACGGGCTCGCGAGTATCCACCGTCTCAGTCATCCACGACCGCGAGCAGGCCGACCTCGGCCAGTTTCTCCGCCGTCTCGACCGCTTCGTCAGCGCCCACGCCAATGTACTCCGCGAGATCCACCAGGTCGCGTGTCCCGTCGGCGTACGCGAGAACATTCGTCATCGCGCGCACCGCGTAACCCGCGCCGCGCGTGCTGAGCGTGGGATAGAGGCCGCGCTTTCCGAGCTGCGGCTCGCACGGGGTCGTCGCGCGATAGACGTGATTGTGCTCGATCAGCTCGATCGTCTTCCGGATCGCCTCGAAGCCTCCCTCGAGCCCTGACGGCGTGACGAGCTTCAGATCGTCGAGCGACGTGTGATACTCGGGATAGCTGTTGTACCGCGTGCGCATGATGGACGCGACCGGCAGGTCCACACCGGGGCTGCAGTACTGCCGCTCATCGCTCCTGCGGTCGAGAAACGAATACTCGACGTGATCCGGAGCGTGACGCCTGAGAACGAGCTTCGCCGCCCGGTCGGCGAGCGTGTTCCCGGCGCGCGACCTCAGCAGGGAGTACGCGCGGTCATCCCCCACGCACGTCACGACGTAGCCTGCCACGACCCTTTCCCTCAGATCGGCGAGGTGACGGCTGATGTACACTATCGCGCCGATCGTCTCGGGCACGAACACGATGCGATAGCTGAAGCGCCGCTCCGGGAGCGACGCGAGCCACCGCGCGAGAGCCGTCGTCACGACCGGGCCCGACAGCTCGTTGTTCGCCATGGACGGATGGCAGATATAGGTGGACAGCAGGACTTCCTTCTTCTCGCGCCCGGGAATCAGCACCTCTCCGTACGTGAGAGAGCCGTGCTCGAGAGTGCTGTCTATCACCGCGTGGTACTTCCCTTCCGGAAGCGCTTCGCGCTGCGCGTGGGCAAGGCAGAACCCCCAGCGCTTCGTGTAATACGAAGTGACGTACGGAATCGCATCCGGCTGCTCGGGGAGCGAATGCAGGTGCAGCTGCAACTCGGCAAGCGTCAGCCACTTGTCCACCGGCGTCGAGTATCCGACGACGTGCAGATTGCTCGCGGCGAAATCGATCACGCGATTGCCGCGCTCGTCCTCGATGTACGCGCCGCGAATGTTCCACTCGTCCGGCACCGTCCAGTCAAATGCCTGTGTTCCCGACCGAACCTCGTGCACGGTCAGGGCGGGGACGATCTTCTTCAAATAGGCCAGCGTTTCGCGAACACCGTTGCCCGTGAGACTGCGGCAGATCGGGAACAGATCCGATGCCCACGCATGCATCTCGCGCCCCGTCATGCCGGCCTCCACAGTGGCTCGGGCGACTCGAAGTCGCCGATATCGAAGCGGCGGCCCAGCTCCTCTATTGCCGGCTCCACCCACTTCCTCGTCTTCTCGTCGAGCAACGCGAACGGATCGGCGCGCAGCTCCGCGAGCCACAGCTCGGTCAGCGCGCGCGCAGAAGCGGCGAGAACCTCGGGATGCCCTTCCACGCGCCGGCACACACCGGCGTCGATCGCCTCGTCAAGCAGTCGCGGCCAATCGTAGTCGAGACCGGTGCCGAGCGGTCTCACATGGTAGTCGAGCGAGCCCTCCACCACTGTGCCGTCGCCCATCACGACCTTCCCCGGGAAAACCTTGTCATAGCGGTACACCGGCCCGCCCGCGACACGCTCGGCGAAATGCACGATCGTGTTGTAATGGAATGTGTCTCCGTAGTACAGCACCACGCCATCACGCCGCATGAGATCCGCAAAGATCGAGTCTCCGCCGAACGGGTCGGTGTCCGGCCCCCACGCCGGCGATGGAGCGGCGCCGAGGCCGGCGACCGAGAACATCGGGATCGGGGTCCGCCACTCCGCCGCGTGCGTGCGAAAGCGCTCGGGGATCGGCCCGAGCTGCGATTCGTTGGCGACGACGTCGAATACGTGCGTCTTCGGGAAATCGTAGTTGAACGACGGCAGCCACAACGCGCGATCGCCGGCGGCATCGCGAAGAACGGCAATGTGGGAATCAAGATACGCTTCGCGGTCGCGCACTGGCTCAACGAGGCGGGTGGTGCGGAACGGATCCGAATGCACGAACACCGGGCCGCTTCCCATGGAGCCGATCAGCTCGCCGATAAACGATGCCACGCTCACTTCTGCTTGAACCGGTGGCTCACCGCAACTTTGCCAATGATGACCCGGTGAGGCGAGAGCTGCTTCTGAAGGTGCGTGCGAAAGTGAGCCATGATGGCGCGGCGATCGAGCGACGCGCCATCGCGCGGCTCGACGGTGACTTCGATATGCTGGCCCGTGATCGGGTTCGGCACGCCCACCGCCTTGGCGCGCAGAACGTCGGGATGCAGCAGCGCCACACGCTCGACTTCACCGGGCAGGATCTTGAGCCCGCCGACGTTTACTATCTCCTTCGCGCGTCCGACGACCTTGATGAACTCACCGTCCTGCTCGACGATGTCGCCCGTGTCGTACCATCCGTCAACGAACGGTGACGGCGCGTTGAGATAGCCAAGCATCCGGTTGGCCGATCGCATTTGGAGCACGCCCTCCACGATCCGCGTCTCGATCCCCGTCCCGCCGATCCGCATCCACAGACTGTCGCGCGCCTTCGACTTGACCTGGAACACGCCAAGCTCGGAGAGACCGTACGTCTGCCTGAGATCCACCGCGGGCAGCTTCGCGGCGAGGCGGTCGAGTGTCCCCTGGTCCATCCGTTCGGTTCCGTAGGTGATGACGCGGAGATCGGGGAACTTCATCGCGTCGAACACGCCCGTGAGCAGCATCATGCGAAGAAATGTCGGCGTCGCCGGCAGCAGCTCTACGCGATGCTTCACCATTTCCGCGGCGATCGTCTCCGGCGTGCGCTCGGAGGGAACAATCACCACGCCCTTGTTGAACAGCGTGTGCAGCATCGTGTTGATGCCGCCGGCGTGATCGAACAGAAGGAAATTGAGCGCGCGGAGCGGAGCGCGCGGAACGGCGTAGCGCTCGAGAAAATTGTCAAAGTCGTGGAGGATCGCTTTGGGGCGACCGGTGGTTCCCGACGAGAAGAAGACAATGCCGGGGTGCCCGCTGCGGCGGAGCTCCTCGATCAGCCGATGCGCTGCGGCGGACTGCCCCCCGCGGTGCTCCAGGCGGCCACCGCGAATGATCCACTCGGCGCGACCGGTCTCGAAGAAATACTCATGGTCGGCGCTCGTCCCCTCAGTGAGAGGCATCAGGATCACGCCGCGGTCGAGCAGCTCCAGCATCGTCGCGATCGTGGGGCCGTCGAAGTCGCCGACAAGCGCCACCACCGCGCCCCGTGGAATGGCCGCGAGATCCACTCCCGGCTGCGCGGCCGCTCCGGCGATGTCATCGAAGGCGAGACTGCCGCCCGGGCCGATCAGGAAGGGCTCGTGGTTCCCGGCGTTCCGTCTGCCGAGCTCCTCGAGGATGCGCACTACGCGCCGCCGACGTGCATGATCTGTCCGCTGATCATCGAGCTCTCGTCCGAGAGCAGGAGCGAGAGGATGTTCCACACGTCTTCGGGTGTGCCCTGGCGCGGGATGATCTGCTGGCGGACCACTGCTTCGACCTTGTCCTTCGGGACCTTCGCGATGAGCGCCGTATCTATGGGGCCGGGGGCAATGGCATTGACCGTCACTCCGTGCGGCGCCATCTCACGGGCGAACGCGCGCGTGAATCCCTCGACCCCCGCCTTGGACGCGACGTAGATCGCTTCACCCTTGATGGCGAGCGGCACGCCAAGTGTGGAAAAGTTGACGATGCGTCCCGATCCGCGCTTGATGAGCGCGGGTGCGACCTGCTGGCAACAGAAGATGGTGCCGAGAAGGTTTGTCTCGACAATCCGTCTCACGGTCTCCGGCGGCGTCGTCACGACGAGATTCATGGACGCGATCCCGGCGCAATTGATCAACGCGAATACGCTTTTGTCGCGCCGAAGATCGCCGAGCGCGGCAGCGATGGATGCGGGATCCGAGACGTCGGCGGCGCGCATCTCGAAGGCCGCGTCGGCTGCCGGCGTCCGGCCGACGCCGACCACGCGGTAGCCGCGGGAGTGCAGCTGGTCGGCGCAGAAGCGACCGAGCCCGCGCGACGCACCGGTGACGATGACGGTGTCCATTTACGACTGCGGCAGCTCGGACAGATGACGCGCGAGAGTCCCGACGCTGCGCAGGACGCTGCGCGCCTCGGACATCGCGCTGTCGCTCGTCCAGTCGAAATGCGCCCCGAGCTGGTCGCGCGCGTACTCCTCGGCGGCGAGCAGCAGCATCACCAGATCGGCGGAGTCCACCACGCGGCCGGCGCCGACAAGGACTGTGTTGGCCGTGACCGACCCGGCCGACTGGCCGGTCAGCGATGCGACCTCATCGCGCACGAACTTCTCAACGTCTTCGTAAGCAGCTGCCATTCAGTGAGCCTCGGATTTCATGTTCGAATCTGTCATTTCGTGCAGATGAGCAGCGACCGCGTTTCGGGGTGCGACGCTACGACCTCGACGCTCCCGAAGTGCGACCCGAGCGCAGCCATGAGATTCTCCCGCGTGTACCACCCGAACGATCCCCGGGCCGCGTTCCAGGCCGGAAAGAACCCAGGATCGCTGGTGATCATCTGGTCGTCCATGTCCACGAACTCGACGCAAAGATACTTCGTCGAGAGGCGGCCGAGTATCGCGGCGATGGCCTCGAAGGTCAGGGCCTGGCCCAGCGCGAGGTGGTGGACGATCGCGAGGGCGAGGACCAACTCGCACTGGAGCCGCTCATCGGGGGGCGCGACGACCGGCGCGCCATCGCCGATGAGCGACAGCGATGGCTCGTTCTCGTACACCCTCGGATAGAGCGGCGGCAGCGGTGCGGTGAGATTCGCGACCAGCGGCAGGATGTCGAGCCGCTCCCGGCGGGCATCGCCGAACAGGCGGTCGATCGAGGCCTCGTCGAGGTCCACCGCGACGACCGAGCTGCCGAGCCTGGCGGCGAGCATCGAGAACCATCCCGTATTGCTGCCGAGGTCGAGGACAGTGCGCGGGTTGAGCCGCGTGAGCGTTTCGTGCACGCCGCGCTGCTTGTCCGTCCAGTCGTCGCTCGGGGTCGCCGCGAACACCTCCTTCTTGTCCTCGTAGTAGCTGCTGTATGCGCTGCCTTTCAGGGCCGCCTTTCTCGACGCGATGATGTGCCGCAGCCGGCGGAAGAAGCGCGGCTTTTGCGGCCCCTTCTCCACAAGAGTGACGAGAAGCCATCGCGCCTCGACCTCGTACATCACGCGGTCGGCGAACGATCCTTCGAACGCCTCCTGCCGCGTGATCACCGACTCCGACGCATTGAGCGTAGTCTCGTAGATGCGGCGCCTGGCCTGCGCGTGCAGGCCGCGATGCATCATCATCAACGGAAGCCCGAAGTACGGCTCGAACATCAGGCGGTACATCTCGTAGATCGCTTTCGACGTCTCGTCCCACAGGGCGCCGATCCCCTCGGGAGGCCGTCCCGACTGGAGATGGGGCTGCTTCGGCAGATCGGAGATCGGGATGATGGACGTGAAGTCCACGAACACCGGACGGGTCCCCGAGAACAGGATGTTGTGCGGGTGCCAGTCCTTGATCGTGAGGCCGTGCTCCTCGAGCCGCTCGTAGAGTGCAATGTGGAGCAGCGCCGCCTCGCCGAACATCGCGGCCGACCATTCGTGCGGATACGTGACGAACGGAATTCGCTCGTGCTCGAGCACCATTTCGTACGCCAGCCCGGGGTGCGGATTCTCCGCCAGCTCGCGCGTCGGGACGATGCCGTGGCTGAAGAGATCGTGCTCCTCGCAAACGCGGAGCACCCGGCGCACGGTGTCCGCGTGTCCGCTGTAGATGCCGCGAAGAACGCGGTCGCCGCTCACGAATGGCTCGCCGGCAGTATCGAATCCGACGAGGCGCGTCACCTGCGCGGATGTCCGGGCTGCGGTCACGCCGCTCCGACCTCGCGCTCGGAGAGGGCGACCAGATCCTCCGTCATGTTGAAGTCGCGGCCATCCACCAGCCGGTCGCAGACGAACTCGATGAACGCATCCTTCCCGGGCAGCAGCAGCTCACGCTTCTCGTGCTGGAGCCCCCACCACTCGGTGCGTGGATCGTGCACGATCTCGAGCGGGATCTGCCGCTGGATGAAGTGCGAGTATGCGTACTTGCGCACGTCACGCCGCTGCTGATCGGTAAGACGTCCGAGACGCGACGCGCCCTTCAGGAACCGGCGGTAGGTGATAGGCGTCATTCCTTCGTGCGCAAAGCCGAGCCCGCCGTAGTGCGCCTCGCCGGCGAGAATCACCGGCTTGCCCATGAGCGCGAGTTCGAGACCGGCAGTGCCGTACACCGTGACGCCGCCATCTATCAGCTCGAACATGTTGGCCGGGCTGATGTCCTCTTCCGCTGGAATGACCCGCACGTGGTCGGGCAGCTCGGGGAATTCCCGCTCGATCAGTCGCTGGACGCCGCTGGCGGGGTTATCCCACGCCTCGATCGGATGGATCTTGATCAGCCACTGAACGTCGGGGATCTCGATGGCGTGGCGAATGGTGTCTATCATCCAGTCGTCGAACGACGGATACGCCATCGGCGCGTAGTCGGACACGCTGTCCCAGTTGATATGGGCAAGCACGGCGAAAACGGGCTTGTCGGTGGGCGCGTACTTCTTCTTCAGCTCGCTGACGTCCTGGCGATAAGTCTTGATGTGCTTCATGTCGAAGCTGATCTGCCGGTGGTAGCGGTCCTCGAAGAACTTGTCGAGTCGGGCGTTCTCCCGCGGCGAGAGCTCGCGGCTCCTGATGTCCTCCCAGCAGGCGCGGCTCAGCTTCTTGAAATCAATGCGCGAGGGGTCCTCGACGTGGCGAAGGTAGAAATGCCACGAGAGATACGACGCCTTCCACCCGGTCACGGGGATGCCGCGCTCGAACGCGGTGTGAATGGCGGGGCCCCAGTCTATGTAAGTGCCGTGCGACATGAATACGCGCCACGGATTGAACCGGTCGAGCGCGCGGGCGGCGGCGCAGGCGGACACGAGCCCGCTGTACGCATACTCGCGCACGATCGCCTCGTGGCCCGTCAGCGCGGCACCCTGGAGGTATCGCACGACAGACGAACGCACGTTCTTCCCGACGTTCAGGCCGTTGTAGGAGAGCGTGTCGAGTGTGTCCCACGTCACGTCGGCGGTGCTCTGCCAGAGCTCGTCGCGCTCCGCGTCCGTCAGGAAATCACCGTTGTAAGAGTACGGAATTCCCATCTGCTCGAGCACAGCGCTCGTCTTGCGCGTGCAGGTCAGGCAGGCGTCGCGCCATTTCGCGATCGGCACTCCCTCCTGCACGGTGCGGATGGCACAGCCGCGGTAAGGCGCATTGCAGATGATGGCGTGGACGTCATACCCGCGCAGCTTCATCGCCGCGGCGATGGATGCCTCGACATGCAGAAGCAGCGGCATGCCCCCCGGTACCCAGAAGAGAAGCGTTCCCTTCGACTGATCAATGTCGCGGCCATGCTTGTACAGCTGAGCCATCTTCCGCGTGCGGTGCTCTTCGGTGTGCTTGAAGAGCGCCTGCACCAGCAGCGGCGATTTCTGGATTGCGATGTGCGCGGCCATCCGCGCATACCGGTTCAAGGATTTCAGAGGAGAGCGCAAATTTCAGTGGATTTGGTTGTGCGGGGCCAGGCCTCGAGCCCCGCGCATCGCGGACGGCTAAATCTGACTCAACCCTGCGGTACCCAGGCAATCACCGACGCCGCGAGAAGCGGGTTCGGACCGAAGGCAGGAGAACTCTCGGCGATGATCTTGAGCGAGCCCCGCGCCTCGTGATCGTGCAGAATGGTCACCAGATTCCGGTTGTATCCGTTGGCCTGAATATAACGCCGCCTGAGAAGGCCCAGCAGGGTGCTTTCGTCGCAATGTTCATAGACGGGCTCCACGTGCACCACCGCCGCCGGACGGAGCGCGGACAACCCCTCGACGAACGCGTCGCCGATGGGCTCGATGTACTGGGCCGCATAGGCCGTAAAGACGGTGCTGCCCTCGGGGATCGTGATCCCCGCCGTGCGACCCGAGGCGAGATCGCACCACCCGGTCGAGAGCGCCGTCCCCTCCCGACTCGCGATCGCCGCGGCAAGCTCGGGGCCGGTCGAAGTGCAGTCGGCGGCAAATAGCGGGATGCCGGCGAATTCGGCCCGCCGCGCGAGCCCCAGGATCACACTTCCGTAACCGCAACCGAGCTCGACCAGCCCGGCCGCATTCAGATGCGGCTGGAGCGCCCCCGCGACGATGTCCAGATAAGCCGCGTGCGATTCCTCCGGCGTCATCAGCACAAGGTCGTCGCCCAGCGCCACCAGAGTCTCCTTCGGATCCCCCGCCGCCCATCGGTCCACTTCGTCGAGCCCCGCCCCCGGATTCTTTCTGAATCGCTCGAGAAGCTCGCCCCATTTCTCCCGGCCGAACTCACGCTCGATCTCATCCGGAGTCCTCCGCTTCTCCGGCCATGGCTCAAGGCCGAGCAGCCGCGCCGGCCAGGGCGAATATTTCGGAAGATCGTCGAGCGGACGGAGCTTCATGATGACTACCGGGTAGCGGGTAGCTGGTACCGGTTCTCGTACACCTTCTCGAACGCGGTTACGACGTCCATCAAGTCCGCCTCAGTCATGCTGGCGTGGATGACGTCGGTGCACATAAGCTCCTTGTAGTACAGCCGCTCGATCACCGGGCAGATTCCCGGCTCGTAGCTGACCGTGCCCTTCCAGCCGGGATAGGTGAACGGAAACCCGTCCTTTCCGAAGGCAATGCGCTTCTGGTACATGGGCTCGAGATAGATCGGCTCGGTGTACCCCTTCACCATCGGGATCCCCTCGGCGTTGAGCGCATCCACGAACCGGTCGCGCGAAACACCGACGACATCCTCGTCGAACCTCAACGCGTACCGGTAATACCCGTGCATGACGCCCTCCTTCACGACCGGCGTGCGCAGTCCGGGGAACAATCTCAGCCGCTCCGTCAGAAACTCAGCGCACGCCACGCGCGGCGGATGCAGCGCCGGCAGCTTCCTGAGCTGCTCGATGCCGATCGCCGCCTCTATCTCCGTCATGCGATAGTTGAACCCGACGAGGTTCACGATGTCCTCGACACCCATGTCCTTCACCACCACTTCACCGTGGTTGCGGATCAGCGCCAGGCGATCGGCCAATCTTGCATCGTCGGTGACTACAACTCCGCCTTCACCGGTGTGAATCGTCTTGTGATAGTTGAGACTGAACACACCCATGTGGGCGAGCGTGCCGGCGTGCCGCCCGTTGTACGTCGCACCGGGAGCCTGCGCCGCATCCTCGATCACGACGAGGTTCCGCTCACGCGCGATCTCCATTATCCCGTCAATGTCGGCCGGATGGCCGAGCAGGTCCACGACGATGATCGCCTTCGTGTACGGACTGAGGCGCTGGCGGATCGTTTCGGGAGTGATGCAGAACGTGTCCTCGTCTATGTCGGCAAATACGGGAATCGCGCCGTAGACGATTGCCGCCGATGCCGAGGCCGTCATCGTGTACGGCGAGACGATGACTTCGTCTCCCGGCCCCACTCCCGCCGCGCCGACCGCGGCGTAGAGACCCGACGTCGCGGCGTTGACGGACACCGCGTGCTTCACGCCAAAGAACGCTTCCCAGTCGCGCTCCAGCCGCTGCACATTCGTCCCGCCGTGGAACGCGGGCGACCATGTGCCGAGAAATCCGGAAAGCTCTCCGCTGTCGAGCACCGCGGCGACCGCGCGCTTTTCCTCTTCGCCGATGGTGTTGTACCGTGGGAATGGCGTGGTGCGGACGGGTGTGCCGCCGTTGATCGCGAGCCGGCTCACGACGTGGCGCTCACCGCGCCCGCCCGCGTCAGGGTGACGACTTCCCCCTCGTTTCGCGCGGACTGGTGGGCCGCGAGTGCAATTCTCAGCGCTTCCAATCCGTCCTCGCCCGATGACTGCGGCGCCGAGCCGGTGGCAAGACACGCCACGATGTCTTCGACGGCGTGCAGCATCACGTCCTTCCGGTCGCCCATGTTCACCGATGATGGGGCGAGCTCGACATAGCCGCTGTAGCGCGGGCTCGGCATCGCCGTCGCGATATCCACGCGATACGACGAGTCCACTATCTGCGCTCTGCCGCGCGATCCCATGATATCCATCTCGCAAATGGTGAAGTTGGCGACCTCCGCCGCGCGCATGGTCGCGACCATGCCGTTCGACATGCCGAGCGCGACGTCGAGCGTCGGATCGGCGCCACCCTCGCGAAGAATGTCTTTCGCCGATACCCACTCGACTTCGCCCACGAGATAACGGAGGAGGTCGAACCAGTGCGTGCCGTTGTGCACCGTGCCTTTCGTGAGCCAGCCCGAAACGCCCCGCAGCTCACCGATGCCGCCGTCGCGCAGAAAGCGCCTCAGGTTCTGCATGTTCCGCGCGTAGCGGCGCAGGTGCATCACCACCAGCAGCGTGCCCCGCTCCCGCGCCAGCCCCACAAGGCGCTCCGCCTCGTACAGCGTCGAAGCCAGCGGCTTTTCACAGAGCATCGCGAGCGGCGCCTGTTCGGCCCTGAGAATCTGCGACGCCACGGTGAAGTGCGTCGGCGTTGGAGTGGCGACGCTCACGATCTCCGGACGTACCGATGCCATCAGATCCGCGACGGCGCTGAAACGCGCGCTCACTCCCCACCGCTCGCCGCAACGCTCGAGCGCGGCCGGGTCGGAGTCCGCGATCGCCACCAGGTCCGTCTCGGGGCATTGCTGATACGCCTCGGCGTGAGAGAACACGTCTCCTTTCATCAGCCGGTCGTCGGCGAAGTCGCTGCCGATCTTTCCGCAGCCGATCAGCGCCGCCCTGTAGGGTGGCCGGCCTGGCACCGTCATGAGCGAACGTCTTTCTGCCGGATGTTGCGGTTCAAATCAATCAGATCAGAACGGCGTTCGAGAAGATTCAGCACGTCGGCGAGAGTGAACGCGGGATTCGCGGGGTAGAGCTCGTCGTAGATCGCGCGCACGAGCTCGAGGTCTTCGTCCGTGTCCACGGTGAGTCGCAGCGATGCCGCAGCTTCGGGAAAATCGGTCCCGACGTTTCTGCAACGATAGCGCTCGGGATGCTCCCAGAAGTGAACCGAGACGTGCTCGTGATCCGCCGGATCTGTGGATGTGGCGTTGATCTCCGCGAGGTCGGCGGCGCGAAACACGCGCACGTCCGTGCCGCGCGGGGTCGTATGCGGCAGGATGTTGCTGACGAAATCCGCGCCGCCCATGAGAAAATTGCCGACGACCTTGTCCACCAGGCCGGGATCCACGAGCGGGCAGTCACCAGTCAGCTCGACGATGATATCCGCGGAGCGGGCGTCCGCCGCGCGGACTACGCGATCCAGCACGTCGTCTTCGCTTCCGCGAAAGACATGCGCGCCAATCCTCTGCGCGTATGCGGCGAGCCGGTCGTCCGCCGGGTCGTCTGTCGTCGCAATCACGATCTCGTCAATCGTCCTTGCGCGCCGCAGCCGCTCGACCATGCGGCCGAGCATCGGCTCGCCGAGGATCGGCATGAGGACTTTACCGGGGAGCCGGGTGGCGTTGAAGCGCGCCTCCACGATGCAGACGATCCTCATCGGGTCGGCGCCCATTCGATGCGGCTCACCCCTCGGTGACATGCTTCGGCCTCAGATGCGAGTTGATATCGGCCAGTTCCGGCTCGCGCTCGATGAGACTCACAACGTCGAGCCAGCTGAAGTCGTTGCCGCCGCCGAGCCGCGCGTAAACCCGCCGCGCAAACTCGAGATCCACCGGCGTATCCACAGTCCACCGCCAGGCGTGGCGATCAATGCCGGTCGTCACCGGGACGAGCCGGAACGCCGCCGGATTGTCGTACATGTACACGGTGACGTGCGAGCGCTCGAAACTTTCCGTCGCCTCGCGCCATGCGCGATCGAGCGCGCCACGCGAGAACACCTCGACGTCGAGCCCCAGCGGGAAGCTCGGCTCAAGCTTGTTGCTCGCATAATCCGCCGCGGGCTCGGCAGCTCGATAACTGGCGATGGCCTGGTCGCAGACGTCGGGATCCACGAAAGGCGAATCGGCGCAGATGCGGACGATGACGCCGGCACCGAGACTTTCCGCGGCATCGTGAAAGCGGCCGAGCACGTCCTCCTCGCTCCCTCTCGTTACGCGGACGCCGAGCAATTCCGCCGCCTCCGCGACCGCATCGTCGGCGGGGTTGACGGTGGTTGCCACTACCACCTCGTCCACGAGCCGGGATCGCCGGACTCGTTGCACGACCCTCGCCAGCATGGATTGGCCCGCAATATCGAGGAGGACCTTGCCGGGGAGGCGCGACGAAGTCATTCGCGCCTGGATGATAGCGATCGTGGGGAGCACGTCAGGCTTTCGATTCAAGATCAACCTGGGTTGATCTTCCGCTTGCAGTTACCGGCATGAGGTCCTCCCACTGAAGTACATGATCCCGCGACAGATCCCGTGCTGCGCACCGCCCGATCACCTCATCCCAGTGCACCGGGCTCACCCCCGTCCCCGGCCGCTTGTACGTGAGCATCTCCTCGCGCAATTCGGTCCCCGCTGAGACGTCCGCATCGAGCACGATGCTCCGCCGCGCGTTCAGCCGCGAGATCTCTTCCGTCTCGATTGATTCGACCTCCGCCTTCCTCCCGATCATCGAGTCGAGCCGCGCCACGTACACGCGGAACCGCTTGAGATCGTCCACGTCCATCGCGTGGTAATGGTCGTTTCCCGGCAGCGTCTTGTCGTGCGTGAAGTGCTTCTCGATCACCCGTGCACCCAACACGAATGCCGTGCACAGCGCGGTCATCCCGTCGTCGGGAACGGTGTGATCGGAATAGCCGATGAGCAGCTCGGGATACTCGGCGCGCAGCGCAGTGATCATCCCCAGATGCGCGTTCTCGTCAGCGGTCGGATAATTGAGCACGCAATGCAGCAGCGACAGCTCTTCGCACCCCGCGTCGCGAAGCGTCTTCACCGCATCCCGCACTTCGTCGGAAGTGGACGCGCCAGTCGAGAGAACGACGGGCTTCCCCGTCTCCGCCACCTGTCGCAGCAGCGGAGTATTCGTGAGATCGGCAGACGCAATCTTGAAGAACGGCATCAGCGGGTCCAGCAGCTCCACCGCCGACTTGTCGAATGGAGTGGAGACGAAATCGATCCCCACCTCCTCGCAGTGCTTCGCCAGCTCGCGATACTCGTCCGGCCCGAACGAATCGTACTTCTGGAAGAGCCGGAACTGGCTCGTCGTCGGCTCCCTCGTTAGATCCCAGTACGCCGGGCTGTGCTTCGACGCCAGCGTCTCCGCCTTGTACGTCTGGAACTTCGCCGCGTCCGCGCCGCCTTCCTTCGCCAGGTCTATCAGCCTCTTCGCCAGCTCCAGCGACCCTTCGTGATTCACCCCGATCTCGGCAATGACATAAGGCATCGAATCATCGGTCACAACCCGCGCCCCAAGGTGGATCTCTCTGCGCCTCTGCGTCTCTGCCCTCTCTGCGTTCTCGTCCCTACCCATGGCCGTTGACCTTCTCCAGTCCGTGCTTGGCCTCGAGCTGATTCAGATAGCCGTTCATCGCGCCGTGATCGTTGGTCATGTTCTCGTCGTGGCGGCGATAGCGGTACAGCGGCAGCGCGACCCGGTGGATTCTGTACTTCTCGAGGAAGCGGATGCGCAGGTCCTTGTCCTCGTGCAGCAGGAACTGCTCGTCGTACAGTCCGAGCTCCACCAGCTGGTCAATGCGGAACATAATGCCGCAGCCGATCGGCTTCTCCTCGCAGTTCATGCGCTCGATCACTTCGTCGTTGTCCTCCACGAGGTGATAGTCGCACGCCACCGCGTCCATCCACGGATTGAGCGTGAGATGCATCGAGAGAATGTTCAGGTACTCCGTGTGCACGTAGTCGTCGCCGTCAATCCGCACGACGAACCGGCCGCGCGCCGACCGGATGCCGATGTTGAGCGAGCCCGGAAGCCCCTTCCGTTCGTCGTTGTGAATCAGCCGGATCTTGTGCTCGAATTGCTCAAGTGCGAATCGCGTGCGGTCCGTGCTCGCGTCGTTCACCACGATCACTTCGTAGTCGCCGCTCGGGTACGTCTGGTTGAGGATCGACCGTATGCACCGGCCGATGTAATTCTCCTGGTTGCGTACTGCCACGACCAGCGAGACGGTTGGCATGTGTGTCATTCGATGTCGCTCAGCGAACGATTTGTGGGCGCTTCATTGGAGTACGGGGCTTCTCGCCGGACGCGCCGGGGAGCGGCTCCTCGACCGTCATGCGCGACGGAAGCGAGAAGACGCCGAGCGGCCTCGACGGGTCGAAGTTGTCGTGCAGCACGCGCGACCCCGCGACAATGACAAGGGGCGGCGTGAGATCGTCGAGCACGTCGTAATTCTTCGGAGACTGGAGAGATTCGCTCACGTGCAGGTACAGCGGATACTCGCCCGGCCGGATGTACACGCTCGGCAGGTCAACCACGACGGTCGAAGTCGTTCCCGGCGAGACGAGCGCCCCGGTGACGACGTGCCGCGCGGAGGTCACGAGCTCGCGCGACATCCCCGAGCGGATCCCGACGAATATCGCCAGCCCGCGCATCGGCGCGTGAACCGTGAACGTGAGGCGGAACCGCACAGTGTCGCCCATCGCGAACGTGTAGCGCTCGTTCCCGTCGAGATCCTCGACCGACACCGCCGTGAATCGCACCGCGCCGGAGCCGCGGCGGTTCTCCGGATTGTTCACCCCGGTCTCCGCATCCACGCGCAGCTCGCGCAGCCGCTGGTTGTAAACGGCGAGCGTTGAATCCGTGGGCCCGTCGGCGGCGACACGACCGTGCTCAAGCAGAATCCCGCGCGTGCAGAGCTGCCGCACCGCCTGCGTGTTGTGGCTCACGAAGAACACCGTGCGCCCCTCGCCCGCCACGTCCTCCATCTTGCCGAGGCATTTCTTCTGGAACTCGGCGTCACCTACCGCCAGCACCTCGTCCACAAGCAGTATCTCCGGCTCGAGATGCGCGGCTACAGCGAATGCGAGCCGCGTGTACATGCCGCTCGAGTAGCGCTTGGTCGGCGTATCTATGAACTGCTCGACCCCGGCGAAATCCACGATGGCGTCGAACTGCCGCGCGATCTCCGACTTCCGCATGCCGAGGATGGCGCCGCTCAGGAAGATGTTCTCGCGGCCCGTGAGCTCGGGATGGAACCCCGTCCCGACTTCGAGCAGCGCGCCGACGCGTCCGTAGATCTCGGCGCGCCCCCGCGTCGGCTCGGTGATCCGCGACAGGATCTTGAGCAAAGTGCTCTTCCCCGCTCCGTTGCGCCCGATTATCCCGACGACCTCGCCCTCCATCACCTCGAACGAGACGTCATCCAGCGCCCAGAACGTCTCCATCGTGTCGGACCGGCCAAGCGCGCGCTTCCACAGGTTCTTCGGCAGCGCGATGACTTCTTCCTGAAGCGTGCGGTACGGCTGGCGTCCGAGCGCCCGCGCTATGCGGTACGATTTCGCGAGCCCTTCGACCTTGATCGCCGTCTGGCTCATACCGCGTCCGCGAAGCCGCGCTCTACCCGGCGGAAGAAGAAGGCGCCGCCGACGAACACCGCCAGAGACAGAACGGTGGTGATCCCCACGATCGCCGGCGTTATGGAACTGGTGCCGAGCACCGACCAGCGGGCGCCTTCAATGAAGGCGACAGCCGGATTCAGACTGTAGTACAGCCGCCACTTCTCGGGCACGATCGTCGTCGCGTAGGCTACCGGACTGGCGAACATCCACACCTGGAGCAGGAACGGCAGCGCGTGCACGAAATCGCGGTACTTCACGTTGAGCGCGGACAGCCAGAGACTCACCCCCGTTGCCGTGACCGCGGTGAGCGCGATGAAGAACGGAAGCGCCAGCAGCCGCCACGTCGGCGATATGCCATAGAAGATCATGAACACCGCCAGCACGCCAAGCGATACCAGCAGGTCGAGCATCGCCGAGAAGGTGCTGGCGAGGGGAATCGCCAGTCGCGGGAAATAGACCTTGGTGATGAGCCGCTGGTCGGTGATGAGACTGTTGCCGGCGCGCTGCAGCACAGCGGCGAAGTAGTTCCACACCACCACGCCGCTGAAGACGAACACGAGGTAGGGGTGCCCGTCGCTCGGCAGCTTCGCGAAGCGGCCGAACATCACCGTGAAGATGAGCGCGGCCACAAGCGGCTGAAGCACCACCCACGTGATGCCGAGCCCGGTCTGCTTGTACCGCAGCTTGATGTCGCGGCCGGCGAGGATCATCAGCAGGTCGCGGTACGTCCACAGCTCGCGGAGGTTGAGGGCCGACCAGCCGCTGGTCGGCTCGATGACCACGGTCGGTCGGCGGACAGCGGCGGGCGGGCGGTTCTGGCCGGGGAACGTCGCAGGCGCCGTCACGCTTTGCGCCGCGAGCCGAAAGCCCGCGCAAGAGGCCGCCACGGATGCGTGAGGTCGCCCATCGCCTCATGCCTCAGTGCGGCAAACTCCACGAACTCGTCTGATTGCGACGCGCTGCCACGGGCCATCCGGTCGCGCCCGAACGCGAGAAGAGATCCGAGCACCAGCCCGATCAGAATGCCGATGGCGGTCTTCCGCACGCCGCCGCGCGAGTCGGGACCGATCGGCAGCTCCGGCGCCTCGATGACCGTGATCACCGGCAGGTCGCGCACCTCTTCGATGCGCGCCGTTTCATACGCGCTCAACAGGCTCGAGTAGATCTGGTTCCGCATGTCCACCTGCCGCTGCAGCCGTCCGTACTCAAGTACGAGCTGCGGCGAGTACCTGTACTGGCGGTTCCCCTCGAGGAAGCTCTCCAGCTCCGACTCCGCCTGGCGAAGCTCGGCGCGCTTCTCCCCGAGCTGCCGCTCGACGAAGGCGCGATCGAGCGATGCCAGGTTCTGCCGCTGCGACAGGTTGTAGATGTTAACCTGGTCCAGAAGGTTCTGCGCGATCTGGAGCGACAGCTCCGGATTCGCGGTGGCCACGCTGACGGAGATGACACCGGTCTTTGCCGCCAGTGTCGAGCGGATCGCGCCCTTGAGCGCGCTGATCACCTTCGCCTTCCGTACGGCAGGGCGAGGATCCCTGATGTTGAAGATCTTCTCCAGATCGCCGCTCACCACTCCCGTGTCGGTCCTCATCCGGTACGTCTTCTCCGCCACCGGCCACAGCAGCGACCTCGTCTCGAGCAGGTCGGTGTAGAGCTGCGGATTGCTGGACGGATCGCCGCTGCCAAGGTTGATGCCGAACTGCGCCGCGATACCGCCGAGCTGGCCCTGGCCTCGCGCGCCCCTGGGCATGAACTTCGCCTCAGTCGTGTAGTACCTGGACGACGTGACGCTCCGCGCGCCGGCGTACGCGCCGATGGCGAGCGCGAGCGTGACGATCATCACGCGATGGCGCAGCAGCACGTTCATCAGGCTCACCGCGGATATGTCCTTCTCGTTTTCTTCCGGAGCGCCGGCGATCTGCGGCGCCGCAGGAACGCTCAGCGGTTGCGTCGCGCGGGGGCTGGTCAACTGGCGAGCCTCGCCAGCTCGGCTTCGCGCGCGCCGAGGAACCATTCGTATGTCGAGCGGATGCCTTCCTCCAGCGGAATGCGTGGTTCCCAGCCGCGACTGCGGATCAGCGCGGAATCCATCAGCTTCCGGGGAGTGCCGTCGGGCCTGGACGTATCCCATTCCACCGGTCCGTCATAGCCGACAACGCGGGCAACAATCTGCGCCAGCTCCTTGATCGGCAGGTCGGAGCCGGATCCGACGTTGTAGAGTCCCGTGACTCCCGACTCCATCATCATGAGTGCAGCGCCTGCTGCGTCGTCCACATGCAGGAACTCGCGGCGCGCCGTCCCGTGTCCCCACAGCGTGACGACGGCATCCAGGCCCTCGGCGCGCGCTTCCTTCGCTTCGTGAAACTTTCGGATCAGGGCCGGAAGCACGTGCGAGCTCTCGAGGTCGAAGTTGTCGTTCGGTCCGTACAGATTCGTCGGCATCAGCGAGATCCAGCGCCGGCCGAACTGCGAGTTCGCGGCCTCAACCAGCTTCACCCCGGCAATCTTGGCGATGGCGTAGGGCTCGTTGGTGGACTCGAGCGGGCTCGTGAGCAGGTACTCCTCCCTGATCGGCTGCGGTGACATCCTCGGATAGATGCACGAGCTGCCGAAGAAGACTACACGATCCACTCCCGCGTCGAGCGACGCGCCGAGCACGTTGGTCTCGATAACCAGGTTCTCGAAGAGAAAATCCCAGCGATATGTATTGTTCGCCTTGATCCCGCCCACCTTCGCCGCGGCGAAGAAGACGACGTCGGGCTTCTCATCCCTGAAGAACTGGCGCACCGCGCGCTGGTCGAGCAGATCGAGCTCCGCACGCGTCCTCACGATCGGAGCCGGATAGCCCCCCGCCTCGAGGGCGCGGACCACCGCCGATCCTACCAGCCCGCGATGGCCGGCGACGAAACAGCGGCTCGCCGCCCGGTCCGTCACTTTACCAGCGCGTGCAGCGCCGCGTACGACGACTCGATCGTGAACGGCATGCCCGACTGCACCGACGCGAGATCGGCATCCACCATCATTTCCACGAGCTCCGTGAAGCTCACGCGCGGCGACCACCCCAGCTCGCGCTTCGCCTTGCTGGCATCACCGATCAGGAGGTCCACTTCCGTCGGACGGAAGTACCGCTTGTCAATCGCGATGACCTCGTTCCCCGTCGCGGTATCAATCCCCACTTCGTCCTCACCCGTGCCGCGGAACTCGATGTTCATTCCCACGCGGGCGAAAGCGGCCGAGCAGAACTCGCGCACCGTGTGCTTCGCTCCTGTCGCAAGCACGTAATCGCCCGGAGTCGCGTGCTGCACCATCTTCCACATCCCTTCCACGTAGTCCCCGGCGAATCCCCAGTCGCGCTCGGCGTCGAGGTTCCCGAGGAAGAGCTTGTCCTGCTGCCCCTCACGGATGCGGGCGACGGCCATCGTGATCTTGCGCGTCACGAATGTCTCGCCGCGAATGGGCGACTCGTGATTGAACAGGATGCCCGACGACGCGTGCGCTCCGTATGCCTCGCGATAGTTCACCGTGATCCAGTGCGCGTAGAGCTTCGCCACAGCGTACGGGGAGCGGGGATAGAAGGGCGTCGTCTCCGACTGCGGCACCGCCTGCACCTTGCCGTACATCTCGGACGTCGAGGCCTGATAGAATCGCACGCGATCGAGCATGCCGAGGATTCTCAGCGCCTCGAGCAGTCGCAAGGCGCCGAGCGCGTCGGCGTTGCCCGTGTATTCGGGCGTCTCGAAGGAGACCTGGACGTGGCTCTGTGCGGCGAGGTTGTAGATCTCGTCGGGCTGGGACTCCTGGATGATGCGGATGAGATTCGTGGCGTCGGTGAGGTCGCCGTAGTGCATCACGAACCGGGAGTGAACATCCTGCGGCTCGGCGTAGATCTGGTCCACCCGCTGAGTGTTGAACGACGAGGCACGGCGCTTGAGGCCGTGGACCATGTAACCCTTCGCGAGCAGGAGACGCGCGAGGTAGGCTCCGTCCTGGCCGGTAACCCCCGTGATCAGCACTGTTTTCATTGAGAACCCGTAAAGATGCGGCGAAGCCCGGGAAGCCCTCCGTCATGGCAGGAGCGTCCCCCCGGGATCGTTAATGACGATGGAAGGTTGAGCCGGAGAAATGTCACATAGGCTATGGCGTCAGTCAATCTTTTCCCGTAGTCTTGTCCCGTAGTCTTGTCCCGTAGTCTTCATAATGGTCGTAAGTTCGCATCAATGTGTGACATCCGGATTGTGCAGGAGTCGTTATTGCGTAGATTGGGACGGGCATGGGCCTTGCCGCTCGCAGTTCGGAGAAGATGGTCCCATGCCCATTTTGTTTGTGACGTCGAAATACCTCAAGCCAGAAACACGTCTTGACGCCTAAGCCAATCCGAAACAGGCACCTGTTCGTCGCCGACTTCCTGTCCGTTATCGCGGCGACACTGATTGCGTTTCTCGTTCGCTTCGAGCAGCCGCAGTGGATAAGTGAGAATCTCCGCCTCGTCACTTTCTACCTGGCTCTCTCGGTACCCCTCAGACTCTTCATATTCTTCATCGCCGGCATGTACCGGCGGCTCTGGCGCCACGCCAGCGTCGGCGAGCTCAGGCCGATCCTTCTCGCCGCCCTGGGCGGTGGGGTCGCCTGCGGGCTGATCGGGCTGATCGTCCTCCCCGCCACCGGCCTCACGCCGGCCAGGGTCCCGTTCTCCGTCATATTCATTGACACATTCCTGACCGGCGCCCTCATCTCCCTGCCGCGCCTCATGGCGAGGATCAACCGGGCGGGCTACACGCACCGCCGGAAGGACGACGGCGGAAAGCGCGTCCTCATTGCCGGAGCGGGCGACGCGGGCAAGCTGGTCGTGAAGGAGCTGTTCGCCACGTCGCAGCTCGGCCTCGAGCCGATCGGCTTCGTGGATTCGGACGCCACCAAGCACGGCCGCATACTGGCCGGCCTGCCGGTGTTCGGCCCCCTCGCGCACATCCCGGAGATCGTCGAGCGGCTCGGAGTCGCCGAGATCATCATCGCGATGCCTTCGGCTCCCGGTACCGTGATCAGGCAGGTCGTTCGCGCGGCGCTCAGCTGCGGCATCCCCACCCGCACCGTGCCCAGCCTCCCCGAGATCATCTCGCGGCAGGGCAACGCCACGGGCTTGCGGGAAGTCGAGATCCAGGACCTCCTCCGCCGCGATGCCGTCGAGACCGACCTCGCCGCGGTCGCCGAACTGGCGACGAGCGAGACCGTTCTCATCACCGGCGCCGGCGGGTCCATCGGCAGCGAGCTCTGCCGGCAGCTCGCCCGGCTTGCTCCGTCCCGCCTGATTCTCCTCGGTCACGGGGAAAACTCCATCTTCGACATCTTCCAGGAGCTGACGCTCAGCTTCCCGGACGTCGAGATGATTCCCGTCATCGCCGACGTCCGCGACCGCGGCCGCATCCAGTACATCTTCCAGCAGTACCGCCCGCACGCCGTCTTCCACACCGCCGCGCACAAGCATGTGCCGCTGATGGAGGACAACGTCCTCGAGGCCGTCACCAACAACGTCGCCGGCACGCGCAACGTCGTGGACGCGGCGATCGAGGTGAACGTCCAGCACTTCGTGCTCATCTCGACGGACAAGGCGGTGCGCCCCACCAGCGTCATGGGCGCCACCAAGCGAATCGCCGAACAGCTCGTGCAGCACGCGGCGACCAAGCACCACCGCAATTTCGTCTCGGTGCGATTCGGCAACGTCCTCGGCAGCCGCGGCTCGGTGGTTCCGACGTTCCTCCGGCAGATTCGCGCCGGCGGTCCCGTCACCGTGACGCACCCCGAGATGCGCCGCTATTTCATGACGATCCCGGAGGCCGTGCAGCTGGTGCTCCAGGCGGGCGCTCTTGGACGCGGCGGCGAGGTGTTCGTGCTCGACATGGGCGAGCAGATCCGCATCGTGGACATCGCCACCGATCTCATTCGCCTCTCCGGCCTCGAGGTCGGCGCCGACATCGAGATCACGTTCACCGGCGTGCGTCCGGGCGAAAAGCTGTACGAGGAGATGTTCTTCACCGCCGAGAACGTGCTGCCGACGGATCACCCCAAGGTGCTGCGCGCGCGCAACGGATTGCTCGCCGAGGGCACCGTGAAGCACATAGACGCGCTCATGCGCTCTACGGACAGCGGCCGTCCGGAAGACGAGATCCGGAAGCTGCTCCAGACGCTCGTGCCCGATTTCCACCCGCACGGGGCTACTTCTCACGAGGGCGAGGCGCCGGCGCGCGGGTCGGAGACAGTCCGGCGGGCGTA
Source organism: Gemmatimonadaceae bacterium (assembly GCA_030647905.1). Taxonomy (NCBI): domain Bacteria; kingdom Pseudomonadati; phylum Gemmatimonadota; class Gemmatimonadia; order Gemmatimonadales; family Gemmatimonadaceae; species Gemmatimonadaceae bacterium. The sequence continues at coordinate 119,454 of JAUSJA010000030.1, forward strand.
AGGCCGTGCGACGCAGGTGACCGCCACAGTGACTGAGCCCTTCAACTACTCCGGCACCGAGCTCACCTCCCTGGCCGAAGCGAAGAACTACTACGCCTGGGTCCTGAAGCAGTTCGAGCCTTTCCTCGGCCCGACGGTGATCGAGGCCGGCGCCGGGATCGGAACGTTCTCGGAATTCCTGCTCAGCGTGCCGCGCATCCGCCAGCTCATCGCCATCGAGCCCGCGGCGAATACGTTCCCAGCCCTCCAAAAGCGCTTCCAGGGCAATCCGCGGGTCCGGGTGACTCCCGGGTACCTCAGCCAGCATTACCGGTCCTTATCGGCGAATGCGTTCGTTGCGGTGAACGTCCTCGAGCATGTCGCGGATCATGAGGCGTTTCTGCGAGAGGCACGGGATGCCATTGTCCCCGGGGGCCATTTGCTCCTCTTCGCCCCCGCTCTTCCAGCGATCTACGGAACGCTCGACCGCGTCTTCGAGCACCATCGCCGGTACACGAAAGCCTCGCTGCGCGCCGTGATCGAGTCAGCCGGATGGAAGCCGCACCGCATCAGCTACATGAATCTCCCGGGAATCGCCGCGTGGTTCATGGCCGGCCGCGTCCTCCGCAAATCGAGCATTGCGGCTCGTGACGTGAAGGCCTATGATCGGCTCGTCATCCCCTGGCTGTCGCGCCTGGAGTCGGTATTTTCGCCGCCGATAGGCTCCAACCTCGTCGCGATCGCGACCAAGCCCTGACCATGAGCGAGCAGAATCCCATCAAAGTCTCGGTGCTGATGCCTGTGTACAACGAGCGCGCGACCGTCGCTCACGCGGTGAAGCGCGTGCGCGAGGTTCCGTTCGAGATGCAGATCATCTGCGTGGACGACTGCTCGACCGACGGAACGCACGATGTCCTGCGGGAGCTACGCGCGTCGGGTCGCATAGATGAGCTGGTCACTCACGAGGTGAATCGTGGAAAGGGCGCCGCGATCCGGACGGCGCTGGCGAAGGCGACGGGCGACGTGGTGGTGATCCAGGACGCCGATCTGGAGTACGATCCGTTCGACATTCTCCGCCTGCTCGGCCCCATCCGTGACGGTCGGGCCGACGCCGTTTTCGGCAGCCGCTTCAAGGGCGACGTGAGCCGCGTGCTCTACTACTGGCACAGTCTCGGCAACTGGGGGCTCACCACGCTCTCCAACATGCTCACCAACCTGAACATCTCCGACATAGAGACCTGCTACAAGCTGGTGAGGACCGATTTGATGAAGAGCCTGCCGCTCACGTCGAACAGATTCGGGTTCGAGCCCGAGCTGACGGCGCGGCTGGCGCAGTCCCGTGCGCGGATTTACGAGGTGCCGATCAGCTACAGCGGCCGGACGTACGCCGAGGGGAAGAAGATCAGGTGGAGCGACGGTGTGGCGGCGCTGTGGCACATCGTGCGGTTTAATCTCCTGTCGCCGAAGGCGCCCGTGTATCGCGCAGCCATCCGTCCTTCAGTCCCGCCGAGCGAAGCTCCTCTATCATCTTCAGAGTCCGCAGCCGCCGCCCTTCCCCGTTGAGGTGGTAGCGGGTGTCGAAGAAGAGATAGCCGGGATACACGAAATCGCGTGCCGTACCGACGATCGGTATGCGCATCCCCCGCGTCAGGCGTGACCTGAGCGAGTCAATCGCGGCGACGTTGATCGCGTACGAGCGATCTATATAGGATGGAAAGAGAAAGTAGGCATGCGCCTGCTCGTCCTTCGCTCGCTCGGCGATTCCGTTGAGATCGTCGAGAATGCGCTTGTTGAAGTCCTTCATCGGCGGCAGCGGCTTTACGAAGATCGAGTCGGGATCGTTGCCCTTCTTGCCGAGGTGGCTGACGACGTCGCCGTACTGGTTGAAGGAGCGCCGGTTGTAAACCGCGTTCGTGTCCGGCGGGAAGAACTGGCTCTCCTTCCCTACCGCTGCGGCGGCGGCGTGAAGGAACGCGCGCCTCGCGTTCTCCACGCGCGGTCTCAATACCACATCAATGATCGAGTACGATCGCACGAAGTCGCCAATGCGGTCCGCCGGCGCGTAGAGCAGCGCGGTGTTGAGGGTGTTGTCGCCGTTGGCGTAGTCGCCGTAGAACTGGTCGAACTCGGGGACGACGACGACGGCGTCGCCGGGCCTGATGTACGGCTTCACCTGCGCCAGCATGTACTTGAGGCCGAGCTTGGCGTAGAGCCCCATGTTGACGACGGGGAGGCCGAGCGAGTCCTGCATCATCCTGCTGTCAATTCCGAATGCGAGGTTCGATCCGCCGACGAGAATGATTTTGGGTGACGGCGTATTCCGAATTAGCCGATCCTTCTCGAGTACGGCCGCGACGTAGCTGTCGTCCGTCGAGCGGATGTCGTACTGCCCGATGATCAATCCGGTCAGCGTGATCGCGGTGGCGAGCGCAGCGATCCTGAGCGTGAGCTTCTTCACGGCGGCGGACATCAGAACTGGAAGTAGATGAATGCCTGCTCGGTGTTGATGCCGAGCAGCCAGACCGCCATGCACAACGCGTAGTATGCGGGCCATCGCACCCATGCCGGCTGGAGCCGGAACTGTTTCACCACGTCAACACGCGTGGAGACAACCTCCACAGTCATGAGCCCGGCGATGAGCACCAGCGAGTAAAGCACCTCGAGCCTGGAGATTCCCTCGGCGCGGAGAATATCCGGCAGGATCTGGTGAGCCGTCGGCCGCGCCAGGGCGGCGGACAGGATGTGGATTGCGTCCGTCGTCGTGTTGGCGCGGAAGAACACCCATGCGATGCAGCACAGGACGAACGTGATGCCGACGCTCATCACCATGCGGAGCCGGGGATGCGCGGCCAGTCCCGTCGCGCGTGCGACCGCTTCGCGCGCGCCCTGTGTGAAGAGCGAGAACATGAGGTAGAAGCCGTTGAGCGCGCCCCAGATCACGAACGTCCAGTTGGCTCCGTGCCACAGCCCGCTCAGGAGAAACGTGATGAAGATGTTCCAGTACCAGCGCGGCCTGGCGACGCGATTTCCGCCGAGCGGGATGTAGACGAAGTCGCGGAACCAGCTCGAGAGCGAGATGTGCCAGCGGCTCCAGAACTCGCTGATGGAGCGCGACAGGTACGGCCGGTCGAAGTTCTTCATCAGGCGGAAGCCCATCACCTCGGCGGCGCCGATCGCCATCTGCGAGTAGCCGGCGAAGTCGCAATAGATCTGGAACGCGAAGAAGACCGTGGCGATGACGAGCGTGAGCCCCTGAAAGCTCGTGGGGTCGTCGTAGACGATGTTGACGTAGCGCGCGAGGCGGTCGGCGATGACGACCTTCATAAACAGGCCCCACGCCATCTTGCGGAGCCCGTCGGTGACGCGCTCGTACTCAAAGGCGTGTTTCTCGTAGAACTGATGCAGCAGGTTCTGCGGCCGCTCGATGGGGCCCGCGACGAGCTGCGGGAAGAACATCACGTAGAGGGCGAATATCCCGAGGTGACGCTCGGCAGGATGGCGTCCGCGATAGACCTCGACCGTGTACGACATCGCCTGGAACGTGTGGAACGAGAGGCCGATTGGCAGGATGATGCCGAGCGGCACGAGGTGATAGGGCCAGTGGAAGACCTCGGCGATGGCGTGAGCGTTGGCGTTGAGGAAGTTGACGTACTTGAAGACCGCGAGGACGCCGACGTTGGCGACGATGCTCATCACCAGGAACCACTTCCGCTTCGATCCCGCTGCGTTCTCGATGAGGATTCCCGCTACGTAGTCAACCGCGATCGTGAAGAACAGGATCAGGATGTAGACGGGGATGAACGCCATGTAGAAGTAGCAGCTTGCGGCGAGCAGCCACGCCCAGCGGTAGCGGTGGGGCAGGACGAAATAGATCGTCGCCACCACCGGAAAGAAGATCAGGAAGGTGAAGGAGTTGAAGAGCACTTATTGGAATAAAATGGTGTCGCGGGGAATTTAACCGAAGGGGGACGGACCGAAATGCAGGACCGAAATGCACTGCAAGCGGGGAGCGAACGGTGAGCCTGGACTCAGTGAAACCAAGGGGACATTTCTACTTTGGCTGGACACGCCGCTATCATGGCGACAGCGCGCTCCACAAATTAGGGCACGTCGCTCCTGGGTGAAACTCAACCATCGCATCAATGACTTACGCAGGGCCTGTCGCCACAGCAGGAAACCCGAAGCGCGCCCTCATCTGCGGCGTGTCCGGACAGGACGGCGCCTACCTCACGCGCTTTCTCCTTTCGCGCGGCTACGAGGTATTCGGCACATCGCGCGACGCCCAGGTCTCCCACTTCACCAAGCTCCACAGGCTCGGCCTTCAGGGAAAGATTCAGCTCGAGTCCATGGCCGTGACGGATTTTCGCAGCGTTCTGCAGGCAGTGCGAAAGGCGGCGCCAGACGAAATTTACAACCTCGCCGGCCAAAGCTCCGTCGGCCTCTCATTCCAGCAGCCCGTCGAAACGCTCGAGAGCATCAGTCTCGGCACCTTGAACCTCCTCGAGGCAATCAGGTTCGTCGAGCACCCCATCCGCTTCTACAATGCGGGATCGAGCGAGTGCTTCGGCGACACGGGAGGCGCCGCGGCGAACGAGACGACACCCTTCAGACCGCGGAGCCCGTACGCGGTCGCAAAGTCAGCAGCATTCTGGGAAGTCGCCAACTATCGCGAAGCGTACGGACTCTACGCCTGCTCGGGAATTCTGTACAATCACGAGTCCCCGCTCCGCCCCGAGCGATTCGTCACCCGCAAGGTCGTCGCGGCCGCGTGCCGCATCGCCGGCGGCAGCGGCGAGACACTTCACCTCGGCAACGTCAATATCGAAAGGGACTGGGGTTGGGCTCCCGAGTACGTCGAGGCGATGTGGCTGATGCTGCAGCAACCGAGCCCGGACGATTTCGTGATCGCGACGGGACAGCTCAACTCGCTGGGATCGTTCGTCGAAATGGCGTTCCGCGAGGTGGGGCTGGACTGGCGGGAGCACGTACAGCTCGACCCCGCCTTTCTACGCCCCACGGATCTCGCCCGAGGAGTAGGCGATCCGTCCCTCGCCGCCCGCAAGCTGAATTGGTCAGCCCGCTACCGGATGCGCGACGTGGTGCGGATGATGGTCGAAGGAGAGCGGATTATCCTCGCCGGCGGCGCGCTCTGACCCTACTGCCCGAAAACCTTTCTCCAGAAACCGAGCTGCACCGGCTCCAGGGGATCAACGTCGATCGGATCTTCCGATCTCAGAATCCGCTCGGGATTCGTCACGGTGAGCGCGCGAAGCTGGGCCGCTCCACCCCTCTCGAGCATCGCGGCTGAGCACTGCTGAATGGTGCACCGCCCTCTCGAGTGATAGTCGCTCGAAAGATAGTGCGCCCATCCGCTTTCCAGGATCTGCCATGAAAGCCGTCTCGGGGTGGCGCCGTACTGCCCGACAAGCGACCCGCAGTTGACCTGGATCAGCGCACCCGCTTCGCGCCATGCCTCGATCAGCTCGACGTTGGAACCCATGTCCGCGTACCGCTCGGGGTGAGCGATGATGGGCGTCACCCCCTGCCCCACCACCGACCGGATCGGCATCGTGCTGTTGGGAGGCACGTTCATGAAGGGAAACTCGACGAGCGCAAATCGCGTTCCTGCGAGACGAAGTCGCGGGTCCGTCAATGATGGTGACGGAACGTCGAGCATCATCTCCACGCCCCTCTCCAGGCGCACCGCTGGGAACTCGGCGACGGAAAGTTTTTCGAGAGCAGCAAATGCTTCATCTAGCTGGCCAAGGTAACTCTCCAGCTCGCGGGGCCGACCGGTGAGCGATGCCCGAATGTGCGGCGTCGTGACGATCGTCGTGACGCCCTGCTCGAGCATGGTGGCCAGTCCGGACCGCGATTCCTTGATATCCACGGCGCCGTCGTCGACGCCCGGCATGAGATGGTTATGAAAGTCGAACATCAGGTTCGCAATCTAATTCCAGGAGTTCCCTGCTGATGAAACTCGACGCGATCACGCTTCCCGCACGGAGGTCGATACCCTATGTGCCCCCGTTTTGCTGAAGCGGTATTCACGATCCCGTTCCGCACAGCCGACACTCCAGGAAGGTGACTCATCTTGAGCCGCACCGTGAACGATTCCCCCGAGCCCGCGTCCCAGCTTACCTGTTCGGTCGTCGTACCGACCTTCGGAAGGCCCGATGAGCTGGACCGCTGCCCCGCGGCAAGCGCGGGGCAGGATTATCCACGCTTCGACGTCATCGTGGTGGACAACTTCGCCGGAGACCCAGCCACGGAGACGGTGAATCGTGGCTGCGTCCTGATGAAGAGAATGCAGGCAACCGCAGCCGCGCCGAGGAAGGCATGGGGCCTTGAGTTTACCGCCCCTTGGAGACTACGCATTATATAGTCGCGACTGGATCTCGCGGGCCTCAGACCGCCGCCGTAACCCCCGCGCCCGCCCTTCTCAGCCGTCCCGCCAGCACCTCGTCCAAACGCGCCGTCAGCACCAGTTCCTCACCCTCGTGCCGCTGCTCCAGAACCTCAGCCTCGCGATGAATCTCGGCGAGAAGCTTTCCGTCATGCAGCGGCAGCCTGATCTCCGAGAGAGCCCGGCGCGCCCTGGCCTGCGCCAGCAGCGCGCGCTTGAGCGGCTCGAGCCCGCCCTCCGTCACCGCTGACACGAAAACGGAGCCCGGTACGAGGTTCTGTATCCTCGTCTCCAGCGCGATGAGCTCGTCGTGCGGCACCCGATCGATTTTGTTGAACACGTAGAGCGTCGGCGTGTGGCTCGCTCCGATCTCGGCGAGCACCTGATTCACGACGGTGCGCTGATCCTCCCATGACGGATGGCTCGCGTCAATGACGTGCAGCAACAGATCAGCTTCGGCGACTTCCTCGAGTGTCGCGCGGAACGACGCCACGAGATGGTGCGGAAGCTTCCTGATGAATCCGACCGTGTCGGTGAGAAGCACCGACGTGTTCTCCGCGAGATGTATCTCGCGAGTCAGCGGATCGAGCGTGGCGAAAAGGCGGTCCTCGACGAATACCGATTCGGAGCCCGACAGCGCTCGCAGGATGGACGACTTGCCGGCGTTCGTGTAGCCGACCAGCGACGCGCGGAACTGGCCCTTGCGCGACGTGCGCCTCACCTCGCGGGACTTCTGCACTTCGCCGAGGCGCTGCTTGAGAAGGCGGATGCGATTGTTGATCAGCCGCCGGTCGGTCTCGAGCTGCGTCTCGCCGGGACCGCGCACTCCGATGCCTCCGCGAAACTTCTCCAGGTGGCTCCACATGCGCATCAGGCGCGGCAGCATGTACTCGAGCTGCGCAAGCTCCACCTGCGTTTTCGCTTCCGCCGACCTCGCGCGCGTGGCGAAGATGTCGAGAATCAGCTCGGCGCGATCCATCACGCGCTTGCCGGTCGCGTCCTCGATGTTCTTTCCCTGCGCGGGCGTGAGCTCGTCATCGAACACGATCAGCGTCGCCTCGGTGTCGGCGATGCGCTGAGTGAGTTCCTCGATTTTTCCCTTGCCGAGATATGTCGCCGGATTCGGCTTGTCTATCTGTTGCGTGAGCTGCCCGACGACGATTCCGCCGGCGGTGTCAACGAGTTCGGCCAGCTCCTCGAGGTGCTCGGACATGACCTGTCCGCGCGATGTGCCCGCGCCTGCGCCGGGTGTGAGCGCGTTACCATCATTACGGCCCGAAGGCCGCTTGAGCTGCGCCCCGACGAGGAATACTCTCTCGACAGGGGCCGTCAGCTCGATCAGTTCTCGCGACGTTGGCTACCTGCTCTGTGAAGGGCCGCCGAAGCTGGAGAAACGCCCCCGCTGATCGTACGGACGCGTAAAGCTGCCGATCGGCGTGCTCACTGTAAAGTCGCCGAGCACGCGGTAGTTGATCACGCCGCTCGTGAGCAGCTGCCTTCCCGCCGTGCCGAGTCCCGCATAGGTGAAGTCCACCGGAATCGTCACGTACGTCGAGTCATTGTTGTTCACCTTGAACGCGTGATCGAGCGCGCCGGTGCCGAGCTCCTTTTCCTCGACGAGAAGACGGTACGTCAACCGCGTCGCGTTGAGATCGAACCCGTTGGGGTTGTATACGCTCAGCACGATGTCCATGGCGCCGCCGCTAAGCCCGAGGCCGCGGATCTTCGCGTCGTTGAAATGCACGATCGGCTCCTTGAATCCGCCAAGTCCGAGACTCGCGCAGCCACCCAGCGCCAGCGCCGCCAGCGCTGCTACAGCAAAATGTCTTCGCATCATTAACCCCCGTTATCCGTTACCCGCTACCCGTTACCCGCTACCCGCTACCCGTTACCCGTTACCCGTTCCCGAAGCTCGGCCCACCATGCCAGCCGCTTCGCTATTTCCTTCTCGAATCCGAATGGACCGGGCTCGTAGAACACCGTCCCCTTCAGCTTGTCCGGCAAATACTCTTGCGGGATGTATGCCGCGGGGACGCCGTGAGCGTACTGGTACCCCTCTCCATACCCCAGTTCCTTCATCAGCCCCGTTGGCGCGTTGCGGATGTGCATCGGCACGGGCTCGCCCGGTGTGGCGCGCGCCGCCTCCAGCGCGGCGTTGAGCGCGCGGTACGACGAGTTGGACTTGGGCGCAGTCGCCAGATAGATGATCATCTCCGACAGCGGGAGATAACCTTCCGGCGGACCGAGCATGTGGTACGCATCGCGCGCCGCGATGGCGAGCTGGAGCGCATTCGGATCGGACAGGCCGATGTCCTCCGCGGCCATCGCGATCGCGCGGCGGAAGATCGTCATCGGATCCTCCCCGCCTTCGATCATCCGCGCCATCCAATAGAGCGCGCCGTTCGGGTCGCTGCCGCGTAGCGACTTGTGCAGCGCCGACAGCATGTTGAAGTGCGATTCACCGCTCTTGTCGTGGTGCGCGAACCGCTTCTGCATGGCATCGCGCGCGCCGGCCGCGGTGATTCTGCCCCCATTCCCCGCCTGGATCGCCGCCGCCTCGAGGACGGTGAGCGCGCGCCGCGCGTCGCCATCCGACTCGACTACGATCAGCTCGATGGCGTCATCGTCAACATCGAGGCCCAGCGCGCCGAGCCCACGATCGTTGTCGGTGAGCGCGCGGATCACGAGCTGACGCAGATCGTCAGGCGATATCGGCTCGAGCACGAACACGCGCATCCGCGAGAGCAGCGCGCGGTTCATCTCGAACGACGGGTTCTCCGTCGTCGCGCCAATGAGCGAGATCGTTCCGCTCTCGACATGCGGCAGGAAGGCATCCTGCTGCGCCTTGTTGAAACGGTGGATCTCGTCCACGAACAGAATCGTCTGCCGGCCGAGCTCGAGCCGTTCTTCCGCCGCCGCGATGATCTCGCGAATGCGCGGCACGCCTTCCGTCACCGCGGAGAACGGAACAAACTCACGGTCGGTGTACCGCGCGATCAGCCAGCCGATCGTTGTCTTACCCGATCCGGGCGGTCCCCAGAAGACCATGGAGCCGATCGCGCCCTTCTCGATTGCGTCGCGGAGCGTCTTGCCGGGCGCGATCAGATGCTGCTGGCCGACGACTTCATCGAGGTCGCGCGGACGCATGCGCGCGGCCAGTGGCTGAGCCGACGCCGGCGGCGTGAACAGCGACGCCTCTCGCTCGCCCGCGCCCGCGGGCGGCCGGCGGAATTTCTTCGGCATCAGGCCGACCCTGAAGGGTTCCTCACACGTAAATCCTTATCAGGTTCCGCGCCAGAATGTAGAGCGCGCACCCGGCGAAGAAGCTCCCCTGCAACCTCCAGTCGCGCTTGGCCTGAAACTCTGGCACGAGATTCGACGCCCCCACGTAAAGACTGACGCCGGCGGCGAGCGCGAGACCGTACGACGCGAGAGCAGACGAGAATTCGGTCAGGAGCCCGCCGACGATGGTCGCAACACCCAGCGACGCGCCGGCTAACAGCGCGCGCTTTCGCGATGCGCCGGACGCCAGGAACAGACTCGATATCGCCAGTCCCTCGGGCAGCTTGTGCAGCAGAATCGCGATGAAGACCAGAAAGCCGAGCGACGCGCGCACCTGGAATCCGCTGGCGATGGCGACACCGTCCACGAACGTATGCAGGAGAAGCCCGGCGAGCGCCGACATGCTCACCGCCCGCGTAACCTCGTGCACCTCTTCGCCGAAATGGAAATGTGGCACGAGCGTGTGCTGCGTGAGATGCACGAGCAGGAATCCGATGAGTATCAGCGGACCGGCGGCGGCGCCACGCTGCTCGATCGCTTCCGGTGCGAGATCGAGGAGCGCCACCGAAACCATGAATCCCGCCGAGAGAGCGATCAGCTTCTCGAGCGCGGGCACGCTCCACCGTGAGCGCGACGTGACCGCCGCGGACCCGGCGACGTTCGCCGCGGCCGCGATCAGCGTGTACGCGACCGCCGTGCGATTCACGCCTGAGTCAGGGAGAGTCGCTCAGCCGCTGCAGCGATTGCCGCCGAGAGCGTCGGCGCCGGCGCGCGATCCCAGGCCTGCGTTCGCCACGACCGGTCGGCGAGCGCCGCCCTTTCCTCCAGCCCCTTCCCCTGCAGGAGATAGAGCCACCGGTCGGAGCGCGCATAGATGAACAGCTCCAGCTGCGGCGTGAGAGTGAGCTGGTCGTCGGGAGTGTACAGCGAGATCTCGACGCCGCCGTACGTCGCGAGCGGCACCTTGAGCCGCGCGACCGCGTCGCGCACGTCAGGCAGGGCGATGCTCTCGCCCTTCCAAGTCGCCTCTGTGCGCATGTCGGAGACAACAGTATCAATCGCCGGCGGCAACAACTCGCTCAGCGTGTAAAAGAGGTCCACGACACGCTCGGCGTTGGCACCGATATAGGCTTCGTAGAACTCGCCTTCCTTGCCGAAGGTGAAGCCATCCACCCCCGATCGAAAGCGCTTCCACACGGTTGCATCGGGATTTCTGCCGCGAAAAAGCATTATCGTTTCACCATGTTCAGCAGACTCTCGCGCGAATTGGACGCCGGGTCATTGATAACCGTTTCCAGCAGAGTGCGTAACGTCTCTCCCACCGCCGGACCGGTGATCCCGATACGCTCGAGATCCCGTCCGTTCACCGCCAGATCACCGATCTCGATCGGATCGTGGTACGCAATGCGAATTGCCCGGCGATACACCGACGCCACATGTGCCTTCGAGGGCGCCAGGATGCCGGCATTGCGCTCGGCGTGCCAGCGGGCGTCGGCCAGCCGCAGAACAGAGGCAAGACGCGTGCGACCGGTCATCGCCGCCCATCGCCTCAGCACGGCATCGGAGGGAGTCGCTTCGGTCATCGCGAAACGCATCTCCGCCTCCATCGAGCTCCAGTGCGACACGATCGAGGATATCCACGCGGCGTCGGAATTCGAGAAGCGGAGCGCCTTGAGAGTCTCCAGCACGCTTCCCGCGGGAGCCGCCGAGAAAAGCCCGATCATCCGCATCATCCTCCGGCCCGGTCTCCCCCTTGGGCCGGGCATGCAGAGATGATCGAGAGTGGCGAGCTCCATGGGCGTGATGTCCGCAAGCGTCGGAATAAGCGTCGCGAACGCTCCGCTGGCCTGCCACTTCGCGAATGCCTCGCCGGGGAGCCGCACCTGGTCGAACGTCTTCTCGATCTCCTGCTTCACTCGCTCTGCCGACAGCCGGCCGAGAAGCGGCGCACTGGCGACGATCGCGTCCCAGGTGGCGGTATCAATGCGGAAACCGAATCGCGCAGCGAATCGAAGCGCGCGAAGGGCGCGAAGCCGGTCCTCGCGCATCCGTTCTTCCGGTTGCCCTACCGAGCGCACGACCTTGTGCTCCAGGTCCAACTGACCGCCGAACGGATCGCTCAGCAGTTTCCTGCTCGGTGAATAGGCGATTGCGTTGATCGTGTAATCGCGCCGCGCCAGATCTTCATCGAGTGATGCGCCGAACTCGACCTCCGCGTGCCTGCCGTCTGTGTGCACGTCTCGACGAAAAGTGGTGACCTCGTGCATGATGCCGGACTCATCGAGCACGCCGATCGTGCCAAACGCGATGCCTACCGGCACCGTGCGCGGAAAGAGATTGCGTATCTGCTGCGGGTGCGCGGCTGTCGCCAGGTCCCAGTCGAGATGGGGATGCCCGAGAAGTGCGTCGCGGACCGCACCGCCCACGCACCACGTCTCGTAGCCCGCTTTCTCCAGAGTCCTGGCGATGCGAAGTACGGCCGGCGGAGGCGACAGCTTCGAGATCAATCAGCCGTCCCTGAACAGGTCGCGTGTGCGTTCCATGGACATTCCGTCGCCGAGCGCGAGCATGAGATCAATGCGCGCCTGCTGGGCCCGCCGCGAGCCGCCGAATATCACGCCGATCTCCTCGAGGCGACGCCCGCCTCCGGCGTAGCCGTACGTGCGACCTACACGTCCGCCCTGCGTGCGCGAGGTGATCACTACCGGCTTGTCGTCGGCGATCCACCGCTCGATCGCGGGCACCAGCGCCGGCGGCACATTGCCGCGCCCCATCGCGGCGACGACCACGCCGCGCGCGACCTGTCGCGATGCATCGAGCAGCCGCGCGTCGGACCCAGCGGCGACGAAAATGATATCAACTGGCGTCGCAAGCTCGGCAGGACTGACGATGGGAGGCATCGGTGGCATCTCGCGATGCACGATCAGCTCGCCCTCATCGAGCACGCCGAGCGGGCCGAAGCCGGGACTTTCGAAGGCGTCGAGCAGATGAGTGTTCGTCTTCGTCGCGTCGAGCGCGGCGAAGATCTGTCCGCTGATCACGACCATCGCGCCGAAGCCGCGTGTCTCCGGGCTTGCCGCAACGCGCACCGCCTCGAGAAGATTCGCCGGCCCGTCCCATCCGAGATCACTCACCGTGCGCATCGCTCCGGTGAACACCACCGGCTTCTCGGCGGGCAGTGATCGCGCGACGAGATACGCCGACTCCTCGAGCGTGTCGGTGCCGTGCGTTACGACGACTCCGGTGACCTCGGGGCGCGCGATGTGCTCGCGGATGCGGTTGCGAAGCGCCCACATGCGCTCGACAGTCATGTGCGGACCGGGAAACGCCCCCCATTCCTCGGTCTCGACGCCGGTGACCGCGTTGATTCCGCGCGTCGCGTTGAGGATCTCGGACGCCGTGAGCGATGGCACAGCGCCGCTTCCGTCCGGATCGTTGCGCATGGCGATCGTTCCGCCGGTGAAGAGGATGACAATCATTTACAGCGAGACGCAGAGAGAGCAGAGACGCAGAGAGTGGCAATCGCTTCAACATCACCGCAATCGTCTGCGGCCACTTCCATCGCATACGTGATCAACGCGTCCGCTGCGAGAAGATCAGGCGCAGCGGCGCGGTCGTCGCCCAGGTGCGTCATAAGATGCTCGGCGGCTTCGACGAGAGACGACGAGACGCCGGCCATATCTTTTTCGGTGCGATCTCCGACGACCTGGGCGAGGCGACGCGCAAGTGCCGGCGGCGGAGCGGGCGATCGCGACGCAAGCCAGTCACGCACCCGGATGGACGCACGCGCGTCAGGCATTCGACTCAGCGCGCGAGGTGAGCCTGCACCACGCCGGGAACCGCCGCGAGAGCTTCAGGAAGTCTCTCCGCATCCGGGATCCCCGCCTGCGCCATGTGCGGCTTGCCGCCACCGCGCCCGCCCGCGATAGCCGCCACGTCGCGGATGATCGCATCCGCGCGCAGGCCGCGCTCGCGCAGATCGTCGGTGACGATTCCAAGCAGCGAGTTCTTCCCATCGTCGAACGACGCGGACAGCACCGCCACTCCGCTTTCCATCTTCTCACGAAGCGCGTCGCCGAGCGCCTGGAGCGATTTCATGTCCATCGCCGGCACGGCAGCCGCGACAACCGTCACGCCGTCCACTTTCGTGGCGCGATCTATCAGTTGCTGCATGCCGCTCGATCCGCCGCTCTTCATCGCCTCGTCGAGCTTCTTTTCCAGCGAGCGGCGCTCGTCGAGAACACCCTGGAGCCGCTTCACGATCGCCGCGGGCGACGAGCGCAGCAGCCCGGCGACGTCGTGGAGCGTCCTGCGGCGCCCGGTAACCATCTCGTACGCGCGCGGACCCGTCACGGCTTCGATACGCCGCACGCCTGCGGCGACTCCCGTCTCGCTCACCACCTGGAACAGCGTGATCTCCGCCGTGTTGCGGACGTGAGTGCCGCCGCAGAGCTCGGCCGATACGCCCGGGATAGTGACCACGCGTACGACGTCGCCGTACTTCTCCCCGAACAGCGCCATCGCGCCGCCCGCCACCGCCTCGGCGTAGGGCCGCTGCTGGACGCCGAGGGGAATTGCGGCGAGCACGCCGCGATTGACCATGTCCTCGACCTCTTCGACCTGCGCGTCCGTCATCGGGCCGTGATGCGTGAAATCGAAGCGGAGCCGATCGGGAGCAACAAGCGAGCCTGCCTGATGCACGTGCTCGCCAAGCACCGCACGGAGCGCCGCGTGGAGGAGGTGCGTGGCGGTATGATTGCGCTCAGTGTCCAGCCGCGCATCGCGCGGAACAGTCGCGGTGGCGGGTCCCATGGAGACGGCACCTTCCGCCTTGCCTATCGCGGTGGCCTTTCCCGCGATTCGCCTCACCTCGTCCACATCAATCCTCCATCCCTCTCCGACTATCGAGCCGCGGTCCGACACCTGCCCGCCCGATTCAACGTAGAACGGTGTCTCGCGCAGCATCACCGCGACGCGTCCTTCCGGCAGCTCGCGAATCGCCGTGACCTCTGTATCCGCGGCGATGCGATCGTAGCCGACGAACGTGACCGGATCCGCTGGAACCCAGCTCGTGTCGGCGAGGTCATCCGCGGTGATTCCGATTTTCTTCGACTTGCGCTCCTGTTGCGATTGCGCGCGCTGCGCGGCGAGCGCCGACTCGAATCCGGCGAAGTCCACCGTGTAGCCGCGCTCGCGCGCCATCAGCTCGGTGAGATCAATCGGGAAGCCGAACGTGTCATACAGCTTGAATACGTCCTCGCCCGGGATCGTGCCCTTCACCTCGGCGGACCCCTGCGTAGTGTCTTCGGGCGCGAGCTCGTCGAACCGACGCATTCCGCCGTCAATCGTGGCGAGAAAGCGCTGTTCTTCGGCGCGGGTCGTATCAATGATGTGGCGCTCGCGCTGGCGCAGCTCCGGATACACGTCGCTCATCATCTCGATGACACGCTGAACCACGTCCACCAGCGTCGGCGACGCGCGTCCGAGGAGCCATGCGTGGCGCACGGCGCGTCGGAGAATGCGGCGCAGCACGTAGCCGCGTCCCTCATTCGACGGAAAAACTCCGTCCGCCAGCAGAAACGCCACCGCGCGTGCGTGATCGGCGACGACGCGGAACGAAGCCGGGTCCACGTTCACGCGATTGCCGGTCTTCACGGCGGCCGAGCGCGCGCCGTCGGACTTGGCGGTGGGGCCGAGGTCGAACCAGTACGATTCGTCTGATTCCCTGCCGCGATAGGCAATCCCGCTCACCGACTCCAGTTGCGATATGAGCGGCGCGAAGAGGTCGGTGTGGTAGTTGTTGGTGACACCCTGGAGCACTGCGGCGACGCGCTCGAGGCCCATGCCGGTATCAACCGATGGCTTGGGGAGCGGAACGAGCGTTCCGTCCTCCTGCCGGTCGAACTGCATGAAAACCAGATTCCAGATCTCGAGGAACCGTCCCGCCTCGGCGCCTTCGACGAAAGCGTCGCGCGAGAATTCCGTTCGCTCGAGATCGGTCCACTCGCCAGCGGCACCCGCGGGGAAGCGCCAGTCTGCTGCAACGTGCGCGAGGTCCACGTAGATCTCCGAGCACGGTCCGCACGGTCCCGTGTCGGCCATTTGCCAGAAGTTGTCGTGCGCTCCGAGCCCATAGATGCGCGAGTCCGCCAGCCCGGTGATCTCGTGCCAGAGGGAGCGCGCTTCGTCGTCCTCTTCGAAGACCGTGACGCGGATGTGCTTCGGGTCTATTTTCAGGTCGCCGCTGAGGAACTCCCAGGCGTAGCGAATCGCGTCGCGCTTGAAGTAGTCGCCGAACGAGAAGTTGCCGAGCATCTCGAAGAAGGTGTGGTGGCGGGCGGTGTGGCCTACCTGCTCGAGGTCGTTGTGCTTACCGCCGGCGCGGACGCATTTCTGCGAAGTCGTGGCGCGCCTGCCGAAGGCGGGGGTCTCGAGGCCGAGGAAGAGGCGCTTGAACTGCACCATCCCGGCGTTGGCGAAGAGGAGCGTCGGGTCGTCGGAGGGCACGAGCGAGCCGCTGGGGCGAATGGCGTGGCCCTGGCGCTCGAAGTACTGAAGGAATCGTGTGCGAATTTCGGATGCCTGCATGGCTCCAAATATAGCCGGGGCGAAAAGATGACTCACCTGCTAAAGCAAAAGCGGGGACCCGAAGGTCCCCGCTTTTGCTCTCAGGATGTTGCGGTCGATCAGCGATCGGCCTTCAGGATGATGTTGTCGAGGCCCCAGCTTTCGTCGTAGTTCGACTGCTGGCCCGGGGCGGTGGTGCTGAACACGAACGTCGGCGCAGTGCCGGTAGCGCCCCCGCATTCGTTCGTGAGCGTATAGGTGAAGTGATAGGTCACGTCACCGAAGCTGCGAAACGTCGGTGTGTTCGAAAGCAAATTACCATCGGCGTCAAGCGCGTCCCTGTAGCCAAGCGCGTCAATGCTGTTCGGGACTGAGCCCGTACCAGCCTTGAAGCCGCCCAAGCCGTACGCGTTCGGGAAGTCCTGCTGTACCGTGTACTGATTAGAGAACGTCGTTGTGAAGATCGGATGGACGGTCGGATCTAAGCCACAGCGATACGCAACCTGGAAGACGTTCGCCAGGAACACGCCATGCTGGGCCTGCTTGCCTTTTCCGTCCCACGAGCCGATGACGTACAGGTCGAAATCAGCCGTGTATTTTGATCCGGCCGTAGGGAAAACGACCAGCGTCCGCGTATGGGTGTTGTTGTATCGGCCAATGAAGCCATTTAACGAGTTGCTCGGCGCGTACTGGATATCGGCCGACGACGACGCTAAGGTGGCGTTGTCCGTGTCTTCACCGATTCCGGTGCCAGCCGAAACATCGACGGTGCCGGAGGTGAAGCGGTACACAGCGTCGGTGAGGTTACCAATCGCTGGCTCCACCGTCGTCGGGGGAGCCGGCTTCGCGTAGCTGGGACTCAGATCAGGCTGATTTGCTGGCGCAGTGGAGTCACTGCAGGCGGCGAAGAAAAGCACCGCAAGGGGCAGAGTAAAAATCTTTTCATACATCCACTCCCGAATCGTAAAAGGTTGGTCGGCTTTCGCCGATCGATCCTTTTCGACGGCCAGGCAGTCTCCGAATGAGATCCTTGGCTTTGCGGACCGGCCTCGCGACCGGGGTGCCCTTATCGTAGGAGAATAACGCGCGAGATCAGTTACATCCTTGGCTCAGCAGCGCCGATCCCCCGCGCGCCTCGCTCCATGCGTCGCCTGCACGTTTCCCGACCGACTGAACCGGACCACCCGGACAGCCGCTCGTGCAAGCCATTTTAGTTCTGCTTCCCTTTCGAAAATTTCTCGCCCTCCGACGAGTCTGGTCGAACAAGGCAACGAGCAAACTTTTACTGACCCACCGTTTGGCTGTCAATACGCAAACTGATGAATGTTGTTGCAAGCAACCTTGAAAAGACGTATTAGCCCATATTTGTGATGGGGAAAACCGACTTCCCTGTAGCTACAACAATATCCGATCGATCGCGGCGTTTATTTCGTTGAGCTCGAAACCCCGGCGCGCGAGAAACGCGAACACCCTCCGACGCTTCACCACGGGCTCCAGATCGCCCAGCGAGGCAAGCTTTTTTTGAGCCGCCCTGAGCACCGCCACGGACGTGTCAATGGCTTCCTCGTCCATCACAGAGGCCGCCGCGCGCTTCGCCAAGTCGCGGGCGACTCCCTTCCGCGCCAGGTCCTGCTCGACCCGCCGAACTGACGCGCCCCCATGCACCAGCTTCTGCCTCGCGTACTCCGCCGCGTACCGCGAGTCGTCGAGCAGGCCGCTCGAGATCAGCCGCTCCATCGCGGCTTCCACCGCCGTCGCATCGAATTGCTTCTGCACGAGCTTCCGCCGAAGATTGCGGGTCGTGTACGCGCGCGCCGAGAGGAGGTTGAGTGCGTAGTCGTAGGCGCTGCCGGCCATCTCTCATCCACGAAAAAGAGTCGGGGCCGAATGAGACGCTCTTACCTGCGGAAACACCGGGCCTCCGCAGATCCGAACTCTCATCCGACCCCTCGCGGACGCCAATTGGTAGCCGTGACCTCCAATGGGCGCCGCTATCTACTCTTCCGTCGTGTCCGGCTCGCTCTCGCTATTTCCGGAGCGAATCCCGAGCACGG
This sequence comes from Gemmatimonadaceae bacterium, assembly GCA_030647905.1. Taxonomy (NCBI): domain Bacteria; kingdom Pseudomonadati; phylum Gemmatimonadota; class Gemmatimonadia; order Gemmatimonadales; family Gemmatimonadaceae; species Gemmatimonadaceae bacterium. Next base: position 137,742 of record JAUSJA010000030.1, read on the forward strand.
TCTTCACTTTCTCTTCCACTTCCGCAAGCAGCGCAGGGTTGTCCTTCAGGTACATCTTGGCGTTCTCGCGGCCCTGCCCGATCCGCTGGGAGCCATAGCTGTACCACGCACCCGACTTGTCGATGATACCAGATTCCGCGGCAATGTCCAGCACCAGACTCGCGTGGCTGATCCCTTCCGAGTACATGATATCGAATTCGGCCTGCTTGAACGGGGGGGCCACCTTGTTCTTTACGACCTTCACCCGGACGTGCGAGCCGATGATTTCCTCCTTCTCCTTCACCTGCCCAATCCGCCGGATGTCCAGCCGGACGGAAGCGTAGAACTTGAGCGCCTTTCCGCCGGTGGTCGTCTCGGGGTTCCCGAACATCACGCCGATCTTCTCGCGGAGCTGGTTGATGAAGATAACAGATGTTTTGGAGCGCGCGATGGCTCCCGTCAGCTTCCGGAGCGCCTGGCTCATGAGGCGGGCCTGGAGGCCTAAATGCGAGTCGCCCATGTCGCCCTCGATCTCCGCCCGCGGAACGAGCGCCGCCACGGAATCGATCACCACCACGTCCACCGCACCCGAACGCACGAGGATCTCGCAGATCTCCATCGCCTGCTCGCCGGTATCCGGCTGCGACACGAGGAGGTTGTCAATGTCCACCCCCAGCCGCTGCGCATAGTCAATGTCCAGCGCATGCTCGGCGTCTATGTACGCGGCGACACCGCCCGCGCGCTGCGCGTTCGCGACGACGTGCAGGCAGAGCGTCGTCTTGCCGCTCGACTCGGGCCCGTAGATCTCCGTCACTCTGCCACGCGGAATTCCGCCCACGCCGATCGCCGCGTCGAGGTTGATCGCCCCGGTGGGAATCGCATCAATGCGCACTCGCGCGTCCGAGCCCATCTTCATGATCGAACCCTTGCCGCAGGTCTTCTCGATCTGCGCGATAGCCAGGTTCAACGCCTTTTTCTTGTCTTCCCCCATCACCGAAACCGCCATCTCATCCGTCCTCTCGTTGTCGTTGAATACCGTGGCGCATCAGGCTCGAACAGTCGTCCGCGGGGCCCCCAAAGTGCCCTCCGAACACCCAAAACTGCTACCCGAATAAAATACGAAGATCGCGCCGATAATCAAGATTCATCTCACCTGAAACGCGTTTTCGATGTGCACGATCTCGGGGGTCCCCGATCCGTACACGATCCCAACGACATCGAACCGGAAAACGTCCCCCGCCTGCCGCGACCGGCCGATCCAGTCACGTGCGGCCCGCACCATCTCCCGCTGCTTTCGCCAGTGCACCGCCGCGAGCGGGCCCCCGAATGCCGCTGACACCCGCGTCTTGACCTCGACGAAAGCGATCATGCGTCCCTCACCGCCGACGCGCTCGACGACAAGATCGATGTCGCGGTGTCCGCTCCTGAATCTACGCTCGAGAACCCGCCATCCGCGTGCGACCAGCCATTCCTCCGCTATCCGCTCCCCTCGCTCGCCCAACGCCTGACGCGCCGCTGTCATGGCTGTCGAACGTAGCTTCCAGTTTTAGTGGCGAGACGCCAGCCTGTTGCTCGCGTGATCGAAAGCTTGCATCCGTGTTTGGTCGTCGGGCGCCGGGACCCCTTCGCTACCCGCTACCCGCTACCCGCTACCCGTTGCCCGCTGCCCGCTGCCCGTTGCCCGTTGCCCGCTACGCGCTACCCGTTGCCCGCTACCCGCTGCGAGCGAACAACGCAGTGAAATCCTGCTCGGTCATCATTTCAAGATTGCGCCAGCTTCCCTCGACGATGTCCGTCGGCACGCGACAATCTGACATTCGGGCAACGGGCAACGGGCAGCGGGTAACGGGAAACGGGAAACGGGAAACGTGCAACGGATAGCGGGCAGCGGGCAGCGGGCAGCGGGCAGCGGGTAGCGGGTAGCGGGTAGCGGGTAGCGGGTAGCGGGCCATTGCCGCCCTAAACGCGGGGCCCGCAAATACGGTCGAGATCGTCGAGCCCGGCCAGGACATCACGAGGCCGCGATCCATCAGGCGGTCCAAGCACGCCCGCCGACTGGAGCTGATCAATAATGCGAGCGGCGCGACCATATCCGACCTTCAGGCGACGCTGCAACAATGATGTGGATCCCTGCTGGTGCTGGATCACCACCTCGGCCGCCTCGCGGAACAGCTTGTCGCGATCGCCGTCCTCGTCTCCGGAGTTACCGCCGCCCACCGCTTCCTCCGCCTCCTTCTTCCGGATCATCTCGAGAATGTCCGACTCCGTCGGCTCCTCGACCAACAGACCCCGCGCCTCGGCCATCGCGCGACGACGGGTCTTCTTGTCCTCGTACCACTTCATCAGCCGCTCCGTGTCCTCGCTCGAGATGAACGCACCCTGAAGACGGGCCGGCTCCGACTTGCCCGGGGGAACGAACAGCATGTCACCGTTGCCGAGCAGCGACTCCGCGCCCATCGTGTCGAGAATCGTGCGGCTGTCTATCTGCGACGCGACGCGGAAGGCAATGCGGCTCGCGAAGTTCGCCTTGATGAGGCCAGTGAGCACGTTCACGCTCGGCCGCTGCGTCGCGAGGATGATGTGGATTCCGATGGCGCGCGCTTTCTGCGCAAGAATCGCCAGCGGAGTCTCGATCTCCGCCTGCACCGTCATCATCAGATCGGCGAGCTCGTCAATGATGAGCACGATGTACGGGAGAATCCCCCCCTTGTATTCCGTATTCTCGAACGCGACGCTCGGGTCTTTCGGGTTCCGGAGCGGGATGCCGTCTTCGACCTTGCGATTGAAGTCCTGGATGTTTCGCGCACCGTTCGCGGCCAGGAGCTCATATCGCTCCTGCATTGTATCCTTCGCCCACCGGAGCACCGCAGCGGCGTCTCGATTATCCGTGACGACCGGATGTCGCAGATGAGGAAGCGCGTTGTACACCGACAGCTCCACCATCTTCGGGTCCACCATCAGGAGACGCAGCGTCTTCGGCGTGTGGCGGTAGATGAGACTGGTGATCAGCGTATTGATGCAGACGGATTTCCCCGACCCGGTCGCGCCGGCAATGAGCAGGTGCGGCATCTTCGCCAGATCGGCGATGACGGGCTTCCCCTCGAGATCCTTGCCGAGCGCGATGGGCAGCGCCGCCGGCATCCGCTGATAGTCACGCGATTCGAGCATCTCGCGGAACGCAACCATCTCCGCTGTAGGATTCGGAATTTCGACTCCCACCGCTCCCTTCCCCGGGATGGGCGCGACGATGCGGATGCTCGGCGCGCGCATCGCCAGTGCGAGGTCGTTCGCCAGTGTCGCGAACTGCCGCACCTTCACTCCGGCCGCGGGCACGATCTCGAACTGCGTGACGACCGGTCCCGTCGTGCGGCCAACCAGCTCGCCCTCGACCCGAAACGTGCGCAGCGCGTCCATGAGCTTGACACCCATCGCGTCGAGCTCGCGGTTGCCGAGATCAACGTAGCGCGGCGGCGCCGGTGTCAGCAGATCCGGCGATGGAAGATCATCGTCGGCACCGGGCACGCTGCCGGCGGTGGATTCGATCGCGGCCGCGATCCGCTCGTCATGCTCGGTCGCGAGGTCCGCCTTGCTCTTCTTCTCACGCTTCTTTCTGTCGGCCCGCAGCGCGGAGGATTCATCCTCGGGCCCGGCGCCGTTCATCAATGCGATGTCCAGCGCCGGCATCTCCTCGGGGGTCGGCTCGGGCGGGAGCTGCGCACGATCGCGGCGTGGCGAAACCGGTTCGACGTTCGCCTCGGGCGTCTCTGCATTCTCATCAGAGGCAGCCGGACGATCTGGACTGCGCCCGACAATCGCCCGGATCGGATTCCACGACAGCGTCGCCGCCATGAGAGCGCTCAGCGACAGCGCGACCAGTATCCACGCCCCCGCGGTACCGGCGAACTGGAGCAGATAGAACGCTGCGAAGCTGCCCCACAATCCGGACAGAGCTGTCGCGTCGCGCAGGCCGCCCTCGGCCAGTCCGAGCCCGACAGGCAGCAGCACGACGAGTCCGAGAAGGAATACCATCCACGACCTGTCCGTTCTCTGATCGAGCCGTCCGAACAGCCGCAGCGCGTGCGCCGCGAGGGCGATGGGAATGAGAGCCGCCGAAGGCCAGCCGAGGAGGCGGGCCATCGGATATGCAAGGAGACTTCCCGCCCATCCGAAGCTCTGCCGCACGTCAACCTGCCCGCGCAACATCGCGACGCCCTGCATCGCCAGTGCACCGCCGAGGAATATTGCGAAGAGAATGAGCGCGATTCCCCAGAGCTCGCGCCGCAGCACAGACGACGAGGTCGTCCCCGAACCCTGCTTCAGCGAGCGCTTTTCCGTGGGACGAGTCTTTGAAGATCTTCGCGATGTTGTCGCCATATCAGTCCTCGAGCTTCACTTCTGCTTCACTTCTGCTTCACTTACGCCGGCTCGCGGAAAAGATCGGTCTCGCGCTCGAGGAACTTCGTGTCCACCTCGCCGGCCTGGAAATGCTTGTTGGCCATGACGCGAGCGAGGAACGGAATCGTCGTCGTCACCCCTTCGATGATGAACAAGTCCAGCGCCACCTGCATTCGTTTGAGCGCCTCGGCGCGATCCCGGCCCTGGCAGATGAGCTTCGCGATGAGCGAATCGTAGAACGGAGGAACGACGTAGCCGGTGTACACATGCGTGTCGAGTCGCACCCCCGGTCCTCCGGGCGGATGGAACACTTCGAGCTTGCCCGGTGACGGCTGGAAGTTGCGCGCCGGATCTTCGGCGTTGACGCGGCACTCGATGACGTGCCCGCGGAATGCCGGCGTCCCGGTGATGGAGAGCCTTTCTCCTGCGGCGACGCGGATCTGCTCCTTCACCAGATCCACTCCAGTGAGCATCTCCGTCACGGGATGCTCGACCTGTATGCGCGTGTTCATCTCCATGAAGAAGAACTGGCCGTCGTCGTTGAGCAGCATCTCGATCGTGCCGGCTCCGACGTAGTCTATCGCCTTCGCGCCGCGCACTGCCGCGTCACCCATCGCCGCTCGCAGCTCCGGCGTCAGCGCCGGGCTCGGCGCCTCCTCGATGAGCTTCTGGTGCCTGCGCTGCACGGAGCAGTCGCGCTCGCCGAGGTGGATCACGTTTCCGTGGCTGTCGCCGAGAATCTGGAACTCGATGTGTCGCGGTCGCGCGAGATACTGCTCGACGTACACCTCTCCGTTACCGAACGCCGACAGGGCTTCCGATCGCGCGAGCTGAAAAGACCGGATGAAGTCGTCGGGCTCGGTGGCGACGCGCATTCCCTTGCCGCCGCCGCCTGCCGCCGCCTTGATGATGACCGGGAAGCCGATCTCGCGCGCGAAGCGCAGCGCTTCTTCGGGATCCTCGACACCTCCCGGCGTGCCGGGAATGATGGGCACTCCGACTGCTTTCATCGCGTTGCGGGCGGCCGCCTTGTCGCCCATGACGCGAATCTGCGCTGCTGTCGGCCCAATGAACACGATGTTGCTCGCCGCGCACGTCTCGGCGAACTCGGCGTTCTCGGCCAGAAAACCGTAGCCTGGATGGATGGCGTCGGCGCCGGCAATCTCGGCGGCGGCGATGATGCGCGGAATCTTGAGGTACGAGTCACGCGCCGGCGCGGGGCCGATGCAGACGTCGTCGTCGGCGAAGCGCACGTGCAGCGACTCGCGATCCGCTTCGGAATAGACGGCGACCGTCTGGATCCCGAGCTCGCGGCAGGCGCGAATCACGCGGAGAGCGATCTCTCCGCGGTTCGCGATCAGGACTTTCTTGAACATTTCCCGGAGACCGTCAGGTCGTCACGTCCTGGGTGATGTTATCCCACTTCGTATCGCTGGCGCTGGCGACGCCCTGAATGCGCAGCGCGAATTCGCTCGGATTGGTGGCGTAGTATATCGCGTTCTCGTACGAGATCACGCCCTTCTTGTACCAGTTCATCAGCGACTGGTCGAAGCTCTGCATTCCGTACTGCACGGTACCTTCGGCGATCAGTTCCGGAATGTTGAGCGACCTGGACATGTCGCGGATGTTGTCGCGTACCGCCGCGGTGTTCATGAGAATCTCGGCGGCAGGCACGCGCCCCGGTTTGTCGGCCCGTGGCACGAGGCGAAGGGAGATGACGGCCTCGAGCGCGCTCGCGAGAAGGAAACGAACCTCCGACTGCTGGTGCGGCTGATAGAACGACAGCACGCGGTTGAGCGTCTGCGTCGCATCCGTCGTGTGGAGCGTGGAGAACACGAGGTGGCCCGTGTCGGCGGCCTTCATCGCCGTGTCCAGGGTGTCGAGGTCGCGGATCTCTCCCACCAGCAGGATGTCGGGATCCTGACGGAGCACGCGTCGCAGCGCCTGCGCGAAGCTGGCGGTATCGGTGCCGACTTCGCGCTGGTTGATGTGCGCCTTGTTGTCGCGATGGAGGAACTCGATCGGGTCCTCGATCGTGATGATGTTCGCGTTACGGTTCTGGTTGATGTGCTGGATCATCGCCGCCAGGGCGGTTGATTTTCCGGAGCCGGTGATTCCGGTGACGAGAACGAGCCCGCGCGGCTTGGCTGCGATCTGCTCCACGACGGGCGGCAGATTCAGCTCGGCGATGGTGCTCGCCTGGAACGGGACAATTCGAAATGCGTAGGCGATGGTTCCGCGCTGCTGGTATGCGTTGACACGGAACCGGCCGATGCCGGGAACGCCGAGGGCGAAATCCGCTTCCTTCATCTCCGCGAATTCCTTCTGGCGCTTGGGCGGCATGATCTGTTCGGCGAGCGTCTTCATGTCGTCCGAGCGCATCGGCGCCATCGGCAGATTGCGCAGCTCGCCGTTTACCCGGAGAGTCGGCGCACATCCGACCTTGAGGTGAAGGTCGGAGGCTTTCTGCTCGAGCATCTGGCGCAGGACGTTGTGGTAGTCGAACAGCGGCTCGGCAGAGGTGATTCCTTCAGCGGGAGTGTTAGCCATTTGGGTCTATCCGGAGAAGCACCTGTCCGTATTCGACAGGATGCGAGTTCTTGGCGAGCATCTCCTTCACGACACCATCGAATTCCGATTCGATCTCGTTCATGATCTTCATCGCTTCGATGATGCAGAGGATCTGGCCCTTGGAGATTCTGTCACCGACGCTCAGATACGGCTTTGCGCCGGGCTCCGGGGCGGCATAGTAGGTGCCGACCATTGGAGACTTCACTTCCAGATAGCGCGACTTGGCGGCTTCCGCGGCCTTCGCCGGCGACTCAGGAGGAGCCGCGGGTGCGGGTGCAGCGGGTGCAGCCGCCGCCGCCTGCATCGGCGCGGCGATCTGCACGGGCGCGCGCTGCCCCTTCGAGATGCGGATCTTCAGACCCTTGTCCGATGTGATCTCGATCGAATTCGCCGACGAGGCGTCAATCATGTCGAGAAGCTTCTTCACGTAGCGCAGGTCGATCATCCGAGGCTCTCCGCCGACCGCTGTCGCGGGTGCGCGTTTCGCGCTCCGCGACTGACGATGGATACATGTCTCATGCGACCTCTATTAGTTCCCGGGAAAAATTCGTAAGGATCTGCGGACCAATCGCTGAGAGATGGACGTCATCCTCAATACGGACTCCTCCCCACCCTGGCCGGTAAATACCTGGCTCGATCGTCACCACCGCGCCGGCGACCAGCGTCGCTTCGGCGGTACGGGCGAGGCGCGGAGACTCGTGCACCTCCAGCCCCAGCCCGTGACCGAGGCTGTGGCCGAAGGCCTCGCCGTGCCCGCAGCGCTCAATGTAGCTCCGAGCGAGCGCGTCGGCAGCCATTCCCGTCATTCCAGCCCTGACCGAATGGGACGCGATATGGTTCGCGTCCCGCACGACCTCGTAGACCTCGCGTTGCTCTGCCGTCGGAACGCCGATGACGAAAGTACGGGTCACGTCGGAGCAGTAACCCCTGTGCTGGGCGCCGAAATCGAGGAGAAGAAAGTCCCCCGTCTCGATAGTGCGCGACGATGCGCGCGCGTGCGGAAGTGCGGAACGGGGACCGGAAGCGACGATCGGCGCGAACGGCGCCTCTTCGCTGCCTTCGTCGCGGAGTGCCTTCTCGAGAATTCCGGCGATCTCGAGCTCGGTCTGCCCGGCGGTGACGAGAGGTATCGTGCGGGAAAGCGCGTCCGTGGCGATACGAGCCGCCTCGGCGATGAGCGCGACCTCATCCTCGTCCTTCGACTCGCGCAGCGCTTCCACCATGTTGATCTGCGGCCTCCACTGCCAACGCGATCCGTCAGCAAGCAACCGTTGAAAGTCGCGATGATACAGATGCGCCGACTCGAAGCCGATTACTTCGATGGACGGAATCCTCTGCAGCAGGTCCCAGAGGCCGGTCCACAGACTGACCGGCTCGATGCGAACCTTCGCCGTGTCTCCGACTTCGTCCGCCACCTGTGTCTCGTACCGGAAATCGGTGATCAGACGAATGTCAGATGCAGTGGCGAGGGCGAGGGCGCTCGTGCCGGAGAATCCGGTGAGATAACGAATATTCGGCAGGCTCGTGAGCAACAGTGCATCCACCTTTTCGGCGGCGAGGCGGGCGCCGAGGGTGGCGAGTCGGTCCCGGCGGCGATCAGCCACTGGTCTGCAGTTTCTTCACGAGGCCGCGAAGGGCGAGCTCGTAACTGTCGGCGCCGAATCCGCACACCACGGCGACCGCCGCATCGGCCAGTGCCGACCGGCGACGCTCGGGCTCGCGAGCGTAGATGTTCGTCATGTGAACTTCGACGAACGGCACGGCCACTCCAGCGAGCGCGTCGCGGATGGCGAGACTGGTGTGAGAGTACGCGCCGGCGTTGACGAGTGCGCCATCTGCCTTTCCGCGGAGAGCATGTACGGCCTCTACAATCTCCCCTTCTCCGTTCAGTTGTGTGAACGACAGCTCGGCGCCGATCTCAGCGCCGACTTCCCTCAATCGCTCGTTGATCTGAGCCAGCGTCGTGGTTCCGTAAAGCGATGGCTCGCGAAGGCCGAGAAGATTGAGGTTGGGGCCGTTGATGACGGCGATTCTCACGACTCCGCCAGACCGTCCAGCCATTCGCGGAATCGCCTGATGTCCTCTTCGGACTCCCGCGAGGATTCGGGAATCGGAGGAGCGGGTGGGGGTGTGCGCGTGGCGGCATCACGAGGCGCCTGCACCTGAGGAGCAGGTGCCGGCGTGGCAGCCGCTGGCTCCGGCGTAGACGCCCCGAGTGCACCGCTCAGAGCAAATGCGGCCCGGCTGTCTTCCTCGCTCACAGGCGAATCGGGGAACAGCTCGGAGAACGCATCGGTCGCCAGCGGATATTCCGCGGGCTGATCTCCGCTTTCGGACGCCTCGGGCTCCACGTCAGGAACAGCGGCGCGCGCTGTGAACGATCTCCACGGATGTCCTTCGGGCGGTCTGTGGGCGCCAAGCGTGGCAAAGAATTCACGGACCGTCGGTCCTTTTGGCACGAAGTGCGGAAGGTCGTCATCGTCGGGCGGCGGCGGCGAGTATGCGACAAGGTGGGAGTCATCCGCCTCGGGCTCCGCCTCGGGCTCCGCCTCTGCGGCGGCCTCGGCCTCTGATGCGAGAGTCTCCGCTTCCGCCGGGCTCTCCGGCGCGGTCTCATGAGCCATGGTGTCGGGGGCCTCGAACTCCATCGCCGTTGGCTCGTCGGGGGTGAACCCGGCGCCCCACGAGTCGGTGTCCCACGTATCGCCGCCCTGCAGCTCAATCTCGGTGAAATGGGTGTCGCCGGAGATCGGGGTCTCGGGTTCTGGCTCGATGTTCAGATCCTCGCTCGACGGAGCATACACGATGTCGTTACTCGCTTCGGCGTATGAGACTTCCACGGTCTCGATTGCGGGCTCGTCGGGGGCGGTCATGGATCCTCCGCTCGCTTCTGTTTCCGGGGACGACGCGGGCTCGGCGGAAAGCTCCTCGATGCGGCCGAGGATCTCCTTGTCGTCGGGATGATCGAGCGCGAGCTGTCTATAGACGTCGAGTGCCGCCGCCCGGTAACCCTGCCGGGCGTAGAGCTCGGCCATGGTTCGGGTCACGAACGGCGATTCCTCGCCGGGAGGAGTCTTGCGCCAAGCGACTTCGGCGTCGGTTTCCGCCGCGGGCTCGGGCAGCGGGACTTCAACGTCTGCGTTTTCGGGCGCCTCCGGAATACTGTCCAGCGCCTTGGCCTCGGCAGGCGGAGGAGCGGTTTCTTCGGTGACCGGCTCGGTCAGCTCCGCGATGTAAGCGGCGGTCTCCGCATCGTGCGGGTCGGCGTCGAGCGCGCGGCCATACCAGTGGCGGGCCTCCGCCGTTTCCCCGTGCCGGCGCGCGATGTCACCGAGCTGCTTCAGCACTATCGCGTTGTCCGGGTCAAGCGAGAGGGCCTTCTCGAACACTACTCTGGCTTCGTCTATCCGGTCGGCATCGTACAGCGCCTGCCCATACACGACATGGCCGCTCATGTGGCCCGGCTGCTGGGCGAGGTGCGCGCGGCAGATCGCAATCGCCTGCTCGGGATCTCCCGCCTTCCTGTATTCATTGGCGAGGGGCGCGAAGTAACGTCGCGGATTCTCGTGAAATTTTTGTCTGAGCTCGTCGATCCGGGGGGATCCTTGCATCGTTGGACCTCTGTGTTGTGCCATCCCCTGCATCATTCTGGACAGAACGGCTGAAGATACCGTGTTTGCTGGACGGGCGTCAATCGCACGAAGTGCCTGCGCGGCTTGCTTTTACGCGTGAGAAACCGGTAGTTTGTCAGGCCGTATCCCCTCAATCGAAGCGCACTTTTTTCTGGTCCGCCAGGAGTTAAGCCCCGTGCTGCAACAAATGCGGAGCTCCGCAAAGTACATCTGGATCTTCCTCGTCATTTTCTTCGTCGGAGGATTCCTGCTCGCCGAGACTTCCGGCCTTCTTGGCCGGGGTCCGCTCACGTCCACCACGACCGTCGCCACGGTCAATGGTGAGGATATTCTCGCGACCACGTGGTACAACGCGGTCAGCGCTCTCGAGCAGCAGGCCACCCAGCAGACTGGTCGCGGCATCACGCTCGACGAGCGCCGGCGCCTCTCCGATGAGGCCTTCGAGCAGCTCGTTGGCGACGCTCTGCTCCGGCAGGAATTTCGCCGTCGCAAGATCCGCGTGACGGACGACGAGATCGCCGAAGCCGCCCGCTACGCTCCGCCGCCGCAGCTCGCGCAGAGCCCCGAGCTGCAGACCGAGGGACGGTTCGATCCGGAGAAGTACCAGCGGTTTCTGTCCAGTCCCGCGGCGCGCCAGGAAGGCATCCTGCTCCAGCTCGAGGCGTACTATCGCGACCAGATTCCCCGCGAGAAGCTCTTCGAGCAGGTTGCGGCCGACGTCTACGTAAGCGACGAGCGCCTCTGGAGCATCTGGCAGGACACGCGCGACACGACCCAGATGAGCTATGTGGTGTTCCGGCCGGAGCTGATTCCCGATGCCGACGTTACCGTGCCCGAGTCGGAGATCAGCGACTACTACGACAAGAACAAGAAAGACTTCGAGCGGCCCGCGCACGCGGTCGTTTCAGTGATCGCCATTCCGCGCGCCGTCAGCGCCGCCGACAGTGCGGCCGTGAGAACGCGGCTGCTCGCGCTCCGCGATCGGATCATCAAGGGAGAGAAGTTCGAGGACGTCTCCAGGGCGGAGTCGAGCGACTCCGCGTCGGCATCCCAGGGCGGCTCGCTCGGCAAGGGCGGCCGCGGCAGGTTCGTGCCGGCGTTCGAAGACGCCGCCTACGCGCTCAAGCCGGGCGAGCTGTCGCAGCCCGTGCTCACGCAGTTCGGCTACCATCTCATCCGCGTGGATGAGCGGAAGGGTGATACAATCTCGCTGAGACACATCCTCCTCCCGATTCAGCAGAGCGATTCCGCCGCGACGGCGACCGATCGCCGCGCTGACGAGCTCGCGCGCATCGCGGCATCGAGCGACAAGCCGGAGGTGCTCGATGAAGCTTCCCGCAAGCTTGGGATTCCGATCAAGCGCGCTTCGGTTCTCGAGACCGACGCGCTGACGATTGGCGGCAAGTTCGTTCCGAGCGTCGGTCCGTGGGCGTTCCAGGGAGCGAAGCCGGGTGAGACAAGCGATCTCTTCGACGCCGAGGACGGATACTATCTTGGCCGTCTCGATTCGCTGACGAATGGCGGCATTCCGTCGCTCGAGCAGGCGACTCCCGAGATCCGGTCCATACTCGCGATTCAGAAGAAGCTCGACAAGCTGATGCCGCGCGCACAGCAATTCGCCTCACAGGCGGCGAGGACGTCGCTGGAGGACGCGGCGAAGGCCGCCGGGCTCGCGGTGATTCACAGCGAGCCGTTCACGCGCGTCGGTGGGGCGGCCGGGATCGGCCGATTGAATCAGGCGGTGGGCGCGGCGTTCTCTCTTCCGATTGGCGCTGTGAGCACGCCGATTCGCGTGTACGACGGAATCTTCGTCGAGCGCGTTGATCAGCGCGTGCTGCAGGACCGGAGCGAGTGGGAAAAGGTGAAGGCGGCGCAGCGGGCGCAGGTGACCCAGCAGCTGAAGCAGCAGCGGGTGCGTGACTTCCTTCAGAACCTGCGTGAGTCGGCGAAGATCACCGATCGCCGCAAGGAGATCGAGGCGGCGAACAGGCAGACAGTGCAGTAACCCGCTGCCCGCTACCCGCTATCCGTTTCCTAAATCAGCCTTTTCGGCTCCGGCCGTGTCTCCTCGGACTGCGTCGTTTTCCGCTGCTCGAGATCGGGCGGGTTGAGACGGTTGTCGTAGCGCGGCGGTCCGGTATCGAGATCGCGCGTCGCCTCGTTGATGTTCTTCTTGAACTCCTTGATTCCCTTCCCCATCGATCCGGCGATCTCCGGGATGCGTTTCGCTCCGAAGAGGAGAAGCACGATCACGAGGATGATCATGATCTCCGGGAAGCCAAGATTGCCTAGCATTGTCTGTGTCTCCTAGAAGAGCGAACGCGCAATCAGATAGGCGATAAGTACGCCGACCAGACTGAGCAGTGATACATCGAGCGCCACCGGCCCAAGCGCGAACTTGATGATTACCATGTCGATCGGCAGGGGCCCTACCGAAGGGGTTACACCGGTCGTGAAGAATTCCTTCGCGGCGCCTGGCGGAAGGAATTTTCGCGCGACCTCCGTGAGCAGGCCGCCGGCGATGAAACCGCTTGCCAGAACGATACCGTGAAACACGGCTCCGCGCCTTACAGCTCCGCGTGGTGGCGGCATTATGCGTGTCGCTCCATTACATATGAAATAGACTCGAGGAGCGCCTGTCGCGCTACCGTTTCGGGGAGAACCGTGAGGGCTTCGCGGGCTTGCTGGGCGAAAACCGCACCCTGCTGGCGCGCATACTCCAGACCGCCGTTGATGGTAACGATCCGGACCACCTCGGCGATGTCCGCTTCGCCTGGATTGTCGTTCGCGAAAAGAGCTTCAACCCTGGCCCGCTCCGCCGGCGTCATGACGCGGAGGGCGGCGACGAGCGGAAGCGTGACCTTGTGCTCCCTGAGATCGAGACCGGCGGGCTTGCCCGTGGTCTCCTCGCCTTCCGTGTAGTCAATCAGATCGTCCGCGATCTGGAACACCATCCCGAGAGCATCGCCGTAACGGAGAAGCGGCTCGCGGTATTCCCGCGCCCCGCACAGCGCGCCGACGTCGCACGCCGCCGACATCAACGACGCGGTCTTCGAGCGGATGAGGGCGTAATAATCGGCCTCCGAGAAAGCGAGCGCGTCCACCACCGCCAGCTGTCGCATCTCGCCGACGCTCATCTCCGTCGAAGCTCGAGTCAGCGCGCGAAGGACATCTATGTCGCCCAACGCCACCATCTTGGCGAGCGCTGTCGAATAGAGAAAATCTCCCATGATGACGGAAATCTGATGGCTGAACAGCGAGTTCAGTGTGGGCATTCCGCGCCGAAGCACGGAGTGATCCACGGCATCGTCGTGCACGAGCGTCGCGAGATGCACCAGCTCGACCGCGGCAGCGATCGTTATCGCCTGCGGCTCCGGCTTGCCGGCGACCTCGCTGCAGAGCAGCACCAGTGTCGGACGGAACATCTTGCCGCGCATTCTCATCAGGTGGCGGCCCATCTGCGCGACCAGGGGTGCCTCGTGCGACACCGACGCGACCATCTCGTCGGTCACCGCGTCGAGTGAATCGCTGACCGACGCCTGGATTCTTCTGAGGGCGTCCTTCTCGTTCGATCTCTCGGGAGCAGCCGGAGCGGCGAGTCCCGAAGCGCTCATGTAGACGCCTGGGCCAGCGACGCGAGTCGGCCCGCCGCGTCGCGGAATCCGATTTGCACCGCGAGAACGCGCTGAAAATACCCCGCCGCTTCTGCCGGGCGGCCGAGCGCTTCGGCGGCGCGACCAAGGAGATAGAGAACCCCGACGAGCCGTGCGTCCGACATCTCGGGCTCCTTCAAGAGGCGCTCGAGGACGGTCATCGTGACGCCTGCCGCACCCTTGTCCATGAAGCACTCGCCGATGGCCTCGGATGCCCGTACGCGCTGCGCCGGACCGCGCGCCGCCTTCTGGAACGAGCCGATCGCTTCGTCGAGGAGGCCCATCTCGCGGAACGCGATGCCGAGATCGTAGTGACTCCCGAAATCTTCCTCGTCCACGTTGCGGGAGATGCCTTCCTTGAACTTTTCGAGCATCTCGCCGAAGTCTTTCTGCTCCTCGTTCTCCGGCTCTTCGTCGTGCGCGACCATCCGCGTGGATGACGGAGTCCGGTTGCGCTCGAGCCATTCGCCGAGGTCAATGAACTCGTCGTCAGGAGTCGCGTCGGAAGTGATCTCGACCGTCGGGGCGAAATCCATCGGGGCGATCGCCAGCATTGGTGACGATTCTTCTTCGGCGGGAGTGATGAACCGAAGCTCGCTGCGCTGCGCGGGCTCCTCGGACAGCGACGTGAGCTCGAACCCCTCGGGAACGTCGGCATCCGGTTCCGGCTCGGGCGCGGGTTGAGCGGACGCAGGTTGAGCGGACTCAGGTTGAGCGGGCGCGGGCGCCGGCGACTCGTCGAAATCCAGGTCAAGGAATACCAGCCCTGCCTTCTTCTGCGCGCGCGGCGTGACGGAGCGCCGCGGCTTGAACGCCGGATCGAGTATCTTCATGCGCTCGAGCGTCGCCACCGCCTCACTCGTCCTTCCTTCCACCTGAAGCGTATCGTACAAAAGCTCGAGCTGCTCCAGCGCCTCCGTCTTCCTGTCGGCACGTGAAAGCTGCTCGGCGAGCATCAGCCGGACGTCGTCCTGGCCAGGACAGAGATCGGCGAACTCCTTCAGCGCGCGGAATGCCTCATCCATTTTCCCGATGCGCTGCATCCGGTCGGCATACTCGAGGAAGCTCTGCTTCGCGTCGCTGTTGAAGCCCTTCTTCGCGCTGATGATGCCGAGCTTGTAATAGACGATCGTTCTGCCCGGCGAATAGCGCAGGATCTTGTTGCAGAGGGCGATTGCGTTGTTGAAGAAGCCGCCCTCGGCGTACAGATCGGCGGCCTGCTCGAAGTAGCCCATCGCCTGCTCGTTATTGCCGATCCGGTAATGCAGGTCTCCCACGCGATTGTACAACGGCACGTCGCGTTCCTCGTCGCTCGCGCGGGTGCCGTTAAGAACCTGTTCGTAGAGCTCGAGGGCCTTGTCGTACTGCTTCCTGGCCTCGAATTCAGCGGCCTTCTGTTTCAGCTTGGCGGTATTGGACATCTGGTCTGCTGGGCGGTGGCGCGCGCACGCCGGCCGACTCCGGCTAGCGCGGGAGATTCAAGTTATCCGAGGGCTTCCGCGAGTAACAGGGTTTCCCCGACATCCACGTGCCCATACAACGACGATCACCATACCAATACGGTATCTCACGAACATCTCCGGCGTCCCAGATCGCCATGTCGGCGGAGTACCCCGTGGCTATCTGGCCGACCCTTCCGGCCAGGCTCAGCGCCGCCGCGCCATTGACGGTCGCGGCAAGGAATACCTCAGCGACAGTCATCCGGAGCTGGCTCACGCCAAGCGTGAGAATC